>NZ_JAUBOX010000003.1:0-171039 GCF_036700445.1 Microcoleus sp. T3_B1 | reverse complement strand
TAACAGGCAAGATGCCTGTTCCACATTAACAGGCAAGATGCCTGTTCCACATTAACAGGCAAGATGCCTGTTCCACATTAACAGGCAAGATGCCTGTTCCACAAACAGTAAATTTCTTGTGGGGAGTAGGGGTTGGGCATCCTGCCCGCCCAGAGAAAGCTTATTGAAAAGGGTTCAAAAAATTGAAAAGCGCTATAATAATTAACAACTAATGACGAATGACGAATAACTATGGTGCAATTAACTGCAAAAATCTCTGCTAACGAGTTAGCAAATTTGGCTGTAGATTTGATTCGGAAAACAGGTTGCGAGTACGGTGATGTGCGTTTTTGCACTTATCGAAGGCAGAATCTTTACGCGCGCGATCGATCTTTAAGTCAACTGTCAGATAATGTAAGTTCCGGTTTTGGCGTGCGGGTGCTTCTAGACGGCGCTTGGGGGTTTGCCGCCAGTCACAGCAAAACACCCGCAGAGGTTGCAAGAATAGTCGCTTTGGCTGTAGAAATTGCTAAAGGCAGCCGCCTAACTCAGAAGGAACCGGTGCGGTTAGTGCCTGTCGAAAAATATGTCGATACCTACATTACTCCCATCACCATTGATCCTTTTTCTGTACCCGTTGCTGACAAAGCCGAACTGCTGCTAACTATCAACGAGAAGCTACTAGCACACGGCGCACAAGGCATCAAAAAAGCTTCTTCTTTTTTGCAGTCCAGCCGCGAAGACAAGGTTTTTGCTTCCACAGAAGGCTCGCTAATCGAACAAACAATCTACCGCAGCTATCCGGGTTTTGACTGTACGGCAATTGCGGGCGGCGATGCCCAAAGTCGCAGTTACGAACGCCCGCCGCTGAATATCGGTTACGAACATATTAATCCCGATGATTTGTTGAGTCAAGTCGAAAGAGTTGCCGCTGAAGCTATTGAGAAAGTGCGCGCTCCCCAAATCCCGGCTGGTATTTGCAAATCCCTGATTCTTAAGGCGACAAATTTGTTTTTGACAATCCACGAATCTGTCGGTCATCCAACTGAATTAGACCGGGTTTACGGTTACGAATCTAATTTTGCTGGCACTAGCTTTGCTACTACTGATAAGTTAAATAAACTGCAATACGCTGCACCTTGGGTGAATTTTAAGTGCGATCGCACTCAACCAGGTGGCCGCGGTACAATGGGTTACGATGATGAGGGCGTAAAATCACAAGAGTGGTACGTTGTCAAGGATGGAATTTTAGTTGATTATCTCACTGACAGAGAGACGGCTTATCGCCTCGGACGTGCCAGCAGCAACGGTTCTGCTTACGCTGACAGTTGGTCTAGCGTGCCGATGGTGAGAATTCCCAATTTGGGATTGGAGCCGGGCCCGGATGGCGGCAGCCATACTGCTACTTTGGCCCAGATGATTGCTGATACGGAAGACGGGATTTTAATCGACGGTATGGGTAGTTATTCGATTGACCAGCAGCGGCGCAATTTTCAATTCGGCGGCGATGCTTTTTGGAAAGTGGAAAAAGGTAAAGTTGTCGGTATGTTGAAGGATGTAACTTATCAGGCGATGACTACTGATTTCTGGAATCAAATAGATGCGATCGGGCCGGCGTCGGAGCTGGTTCAGTGCGGTACTAATATATGCGGAAAGGGCGAGCCGATGCAGGTTGCTCAAATGACTCACGCTTGTGTGCCGGTGCGAGTGAGGGATATTCAAATTGGGGGAAATTCTTAATTAGATTGTAGGTTTTTAAAGTGAGAATTATAAAGGAGCTGTAGGGTGCGTCGCCATCAAAAATCCTCAAAAAAATCTAAAATATCGCAGCGACGCACCTTACTAATTATGACAATTGCGTCCCGGACTGACAACTTAGATGCCCGACAGCTTACTCTCAAACCCAAAAAGGAGTCTCGACGTGAAACTTGAACTTTACCAGCGTGTAGCATTGTGTCGGGATATGCCGCTATATCAGCTAAAAAAAGGTGATGTAGCCATGCTAGTCGATCGGGTACCTCATCCAAGGGAAGGCGAAGATGATGGCTGCGTTCTAGAAATATTTAATGCTTTAGGAGAATCGATTTTAGTTGTGGCTGTTTCTCCTTCAGATGTGGAACCTCTGCGAGCAGATGAAGTGTTAGCAGTACGCTCTTTAGTACAGGCGAGTTAACCGTAGTATTGCACTCCTAAATGATTCAGATAAATTTGTAGGGGTAGTGCTACCCCTACTCCCCGTGGCTACCCCCTATCTATCGGGCAACCACGGGGGGATTGCCCCTACAATAATTATGCAAATGATTTAGGATTGCTATATTGCGGCTAAACCTATTTTCAAATACAACAAATATTCCGGGACTTTAGCTTATGCTCGTAACAACATCGCCCGCACTTTTAAGTGAAGACCAAGCCTTATCTTTAGTAGAAAAAGCAGTCAAACTCTCCAAAGCAGAGGAAGTATTTGTCAGTCTCTCTACTGGCGAGGAATCTCTTTCCCGCTTCTCGGAAAATCAAATCAGCCAAAATATCAGCAAAACTGTATTTAACCTGAGCATTACTAGCTATTTTGGTAACAAAAGCGCCTCTGCTGCTGTTACAGAATTTGATGAAGATGCGATCGCCTCCGCAGTCAAGCGATCGGAAGAATTGGCCCGAATTGCGCCGGCAGACCCCGAATGGATGCCGCTGCTGCCACCTCAAACCTACGATTTGCGATCGCCCGCATTCGACGCAGCAACGGCAACTGTATCGCCTCTAGCGCGGGCCGAAATGGTGCAGCAAGCGTGCGCCAGATCCTCCCAGGGGGGCGCTCATGGTTCGGGCACTTTGAGCACTGAGGCGTCGCTGTACGCGATCGCCTCGTCAACCGGACTCCGCGCCTGCAACCAGTCTACAGATGCGGATTTCAGCTTTACTGCTCGCGTTGAAGACGGTTCTAGTTGGGCGAAGAGCACTGCTTGGAGTATCAACGAATTGCCGATCGCCCAATTAGCAGAACAAGTGCTCGATCGGGCGATCGCATCTCGCAACCCGCGCCCCATCACTCCCGGCGTTTATCCGGTAATCTTTGACGGTGCTGCTTTTGCGGGCTTGCTACCGTGGGTAATTTGGAGTTTGGATGCGAGGG
This sequence comes from Microcoleus sp. T3_B1, assembly GCF_036700445.1. Taxonomy (NCBI): domain Bacteria; kingdom Bacillati; phylum Cyanobacteriota; class Cyanophyceae; order Oscillatoriales; family Microcoleaceae; genus Microcoleus; species Microcoleus sp. T3_B1. The sequence goes on along the minus strand of NZ_JAUBOX010000003.1, from coordinate 167,933 downwards.
CGGCGGATGAGGGGCGATCGTTTATGTCGATCGCCGATGCAGAGGGAAACCGCGCGGGGGAACAAATTTTCAGCCCGTTAGTGCAAGTGCAGCGCGATCCGGCTCATCCTTTGTTGCGATCGAATACTTTTTTCGGCGACGGATTGAGCAATAACTATTTGGAAATCATCAAAGATGGCGTCCCTCAAAGTTTGTCTTATTCCCGCTACTGGGCGGCACAAAAAGGCAAAGAGGCGAAAGGTGCTTATTACCCGATCGTAATGACAGGTTCCGACCAAAGTTTAGCAGATTTAATTGCTCAAACCGAGCGAGGGATTTTTGTCAGTCGAGCTTGGTACGTGCGCTACGTTAATCCGAAAACTTTGGAAGTAACGGGAATGACTCGCGACGGTACTTTTTGGATTGAGGATGGCAAAATTGCTTACCCGATTAAAAACCTGCGTTTCAATCAAGTTTTACCTGATATGTTGCGCGATGTGGATGCAGTTAGTACGGTGAAGCGTTACGGGGGTAGTGTCGTGCCCGGAGTGCGCGTGAAAGCTTTTAATTTCACGAGTATTACTGACAGTTTGTGACTCACACATTTTTAACAATCTGTAGGGGCGGGTTTCACAAACAATCACAGCCAACAAAGAACAATCTCTCAAACCCGCCCCCACTGACAGTTTGTGACTCGCACATTTCTAACAATCTGTAGGGGCGGGTTTCACAAACAATCACAGCCAACAAACAACAATCTCTCAAACCCGCCCCCACTGACAGTTTGTGACTCGCACATTTCTAACAATCTGTAGGGCCGGGTTTCACAAACAATTACAGCCAACAAAGAACAATCTCTCAAACCCGCCCCCACTGACAGTTTGTGACTTGCACATTTCTCACAATCTGTAGGGGCGGGTTTCACAAACAATCACAGCCAACAAAGAACAATCTCTCAAACCCGCCCCCACCCAGATTAATGCGAGTGATTTATCGTAAAGGTAGAGTATTTATTTTGATAGTTAGGATTAAAACCAGCTATTATAGTCATCAGTCTGGTGTCTGTTGTTAGTAACAATGCCCAATTCCCAATTCCCAATTCCCAATTATCAATGAATCAATATTTTGCTACTGTTGCGCGCGGTTTAGAAACAATTGCCGCCCAAGAATTAGAACGTTTAGGGGCCCAGGATGTCAAGCCAGATTTTACAGGGGTTTACTTTGCGGGCGATCGGGCTTTATTGTACCGCGTCAATCTTTGGTCGAGAACAATTTTTCGAGTGCTAATGCCGATCGCCGAATTCCGGTGTTACAACTCGGATATGCTCTACCGCGAAGTGCAGAAAATCCCTTGGGACGAATACTTATATCCCGACAATACTTTAGCAGTAAACTGCACCGGCGGCAACGAAAAGTTGAACCACACTCACTTTACAGCTTTGCAGGTCAAAAATGCGATCGCCGACCAACAGCGCCTGCAATTTAACAAGCGTTCTAATGTTGATGTAGAGCATCCCGATTTGCTAATTAACCTTCACATTCATCAAGATAGAGCTATTTTAAGTTTAGACAGTTCGGGCGGCAGTTTGCACCGCCGGGGATATCGACCGGCGATGGGGCTTGCTCCCCTCAAAGAAACCCTAGCTGCGGCTTTGTTGGAGATGGCAGAATGGACGCCAGATTTGCCGTTTTTAGACCCGATGTGCGGTTCTGGGACTTTGCCTTTGGAAGCGACGTTAAAGGGATTGAATATTGCACCGGGATTGTTTCGAGAAAAGTTTGGATTTATGAGTTGGCGGGATTTTGACGAACCTTTGTGGGATAACTTGTGGGCGGAAGCGGAAAACAGCGAATTACCGGAACTTAAAGAGGTGGTTGCCGGGTGCGATCGCGATTCCGATATGTTAACCCAAGCTCGCACGAACGCGCAGCAAGCTGGTATTTCCGGTAAGATTCAGTTTGCTCAAACCGAGTTATCTCAGTTGGAAGCACCCGCAGACAGAGGCGTTTTGATTTGCAATCCTCCCTACGGAGAGCGCCTGGGAGATGCTAGCGAATTGGGAGATTTGTACAAGATGTTAGGGGATATTTTCAAGAATCGTTTTAAAGGTTGGAATGCGTTTATTTTGACTGGAAATAAGGAGTTGGGTAAAAAGGTGGGACTCAGGACATCGCGGCGAATTCCGGTTTTTAATGGCTCGATTCCGTGTACTTTGCTCAAATATGAACTGTATTAAATATTTATAGAATATATCTGAGTACACTTGACAAGAGCCAATATTTATTGGAAGAGGCTAGGCTAAATGAAAATCTTTGAAATTGACGACCACAAACTCATCTTAGGAGATGTGTTAGAAGTGCTTGGGAGTGAAATCGAAGACAACTCAATAGATTTAATTTTTGCAGATCCTCCCTATAATATTGGCAAAAATTTCAATGGTTTTAAAGACAAGTGGGAATTTGAAAGCGATTATTTAGAATGGAGTTATACTTGGTTGAACTTATGTATTAATAAGCTCAAGCATAACGGCAGTTTGTATCTAATGGCGTCAACTCAAAGTATGCCCTACTTTGATTTATATTTGCGCGATCGCTTAACAATCCTTTCTCGAATAGTGTGGTATTATGACAGTTCGGGCGTACAAGCAAAAAAATTTTACGGCTCTCTTTACGAACCAATTTTATATTGCGTCAAGGACAAACGAAATTATACATTTAATTCCTCAGATATTCTGGTAGAGGCGAAAACCGGAGCTGTTAGGAAACTAATTGACTACCGCAAGGCTACACCATCAGTATATAATTCTAAAAAAGTTCCCGGTAATGTCTGGGAGTTTCCGCGAGTTAGATATCGTATGCCTGAGTATGAGGAACATCCTACCCAGAAACCAACATCGTTGTTAGAAAGAATTATCAAAGCCAGTAGTAATGAGGGCGACGTTGTACTAGATATATTTTCGGGAACTTTTACAACATCATTTGTTGCCAAGCAGTTTAACAGAAAGTCCATCGGCATAGAATTACAAGAAAAGTATCTACAAATAGGATTGCGGAGGTTGCAAATTACCCCGGATGAGAGTGAAGAGAAGCTGATGTCTTTGGAATTTAATTATCAAGATGAGGAAGAAAGTCTGGAACTTGAACTATTAGACGTTTCTCTATAAGATGAATGATTCAGTCAGAACTTACCCACGTACTCCGATTAAAGAAACCGGGTTTTTTACGGGATATGCGGGCTGCAACAAAATATTTTCGCAAAAAAACCCGGTTTCTAACCACCCGTGCGTGCGTAAGTCTTATTAGGAATGAGAATTAAATAATTTCCACAAGTTTGTGGGATGGGGGTCCCGCCCATCCCACAATAACAATTAAAATTGTAAGTTATTTAATTCGCGATCCTTAGTTATAAATTCCGCCTGCTTTAGACAATTATTGTTTCCTTACCTTTAACATTTACACCGGCAACAAAGAAACGTGAGCGGAAACAATCTTCCACCCTTGAGGAAACTTGCGCCACATCTGACTCTGCCGCCCCAGCCGCACTACTCCATCCATTACACGGCGAAATTCCAGCGTCACAGCCGCCGTGTCTGCATCGAATGTCACGACTTTGAGGTTGAACATTTCTCGATCGACATTTACAGGCGATCGTCCTTTGCGAAAAGCCCTCACCTCATCGCTCCCGTACAGGTTCTCCGTCACCCCAAACCGCACGACTTCCGGCGCATCCCAGAACAAATTATCGAGAGTTTCAATATCATTCGTACAAAGAGCTTTTTCGTATTTTAAATATAGTTCAGTTAACTCAGCCACCACAGCAGAATCATTGATAAGAGTCATTCGATTTTAGATTTTAGATTTTAGATTTTAGATTTTAGATTGAAGAATTGACACCACGGATAAATCCGGGGGCTTGAGGATGCAAGGATTTTGGATTTGGGATTGATTCCACGGATAAATCCGGGGGCTGGTACCATTAAGAAATTATTGGTCATAAATTGTAGATATTAAAACTCTTAACTTTCACACGTTTTGTTTGCAATAAGGACTAAATTCCTTATTGCAAACGCAACTAATTAGAGAAAATTAATGCTCAATTTTGAGCGAAATAATCTTGTCACCTTGGCGGATAGCATTGACGACAGACATATCCTCAGTTTTGCCAAAAGTTGTGTGAACTCCATCTAGATGAGACTGGGGAGAATGGCAAATAAAGAATTGGCTACCACCCGTATCTTTACCTGCGTGAGCCATCGATAAAGTTCCTGCCAAATGTTTGTTCGAGTTGATTTCGCACTTGATTTTGTAGCCGGGGCCGCCCGTTCCATTGCCTTTTGGACAGCCACCTTGAATCATAAAGTTAGGAATGACTCGGTGAAAAGCCAATCCATCGTAAAAACCTTTTTCGGCCAAGTCAACAAAATTCTTCACTGTGTTAGGCGCATCCGCATCGAACAATTCCAAATTGATTGTGCCTTTGTCGGTTTCCATTATAGCGCGGGTCATGATTTTTCCTTGCTTCCTAAAATGAGTGTGTTGCCTACGTGTTAATTGCGGACTTCGCTTTTATAACGACAGGTTTCAAACTGTCGTTATATTGTGGCTTTCAGAAGTGTAGCATATTCCGGTAACTCTCATAAGACTTATGTGTGCTTTCTGAGGAAACCCGGTTTATTGCGAGATTTCTGGTTAGCAAAGCCAATATTTTCCCAGACACCGGGCTTGTTACCCTCAGCCATATTTTAATCGTTGGTCACTGGCGGGCGATCGGGTTCTTCCTGAATATCGCTCATATTAAAAATGAAAGGAACCCGACTCGAACCTGGGCCCATAACTAGCACTTTTGGCATCTGAGCGCCGCCGCTTCTCCAAGCTTCGATCGCCTCTTTTTGCAGCACTAAATCGCCGCCCTGAGCCTTCAAAGTTTCAGCCAAAAGTCTTTGAGCTTCAGCCCTACCTTGAGCGCGGTTAATATCAGCTTGAGCCTGCTGTTCTGCTTCCTGAGCCACATAAACAGCCCTTTGCGCCCGCTGTTCAGCAACCTGTTTCTCCTCAACCGCTTTCGCAAAATCTGTGGAGAATCGAATGTTAACAACGCTCGTATCGAGCACGATTACATCATACTTGGATAGCCTTTCCTTCAGCGCAGTATCAAAGTCTCGCTTCAGTTCACTTCTTTGAGTAATAGATTGTTCGGCGGTTCTCAGTGCAGCCGCTGTTTTAAATGCTTCTTGCGTCTGAGGAGCAATAATTTTTGAGACTATATTCTCCAAAGTTCCTTGAGTCCTTCTGATCTCCACTATTTTCTCAGCATCGAGGCGAAAATTGATCGCAAAACTAGCATTTAAATCCTGAAGGTCTTTAGTAGCACTCTGGGCGGGAACTTCAAATTTTTGCACTGTTACATCGTACACATCTACCTTGGATATCAACGGGGGTCTGAGATGAAACCCCTCTAACAATGCTCCATCTGTGGCTTTTCCTAAAACGCTAACCACCCCTGCTTCACCGGGATTGATAACGACGAAAGAGTTTAATCCGAGGAGTAGCGCGCCTACTAATAGAATCCCAGCGATTGCTGATGATATGCTTTGGAAATTTTGAGTTTTCAACTTACACGCTCCTTTGTGATAATTCCATTATAATGGTTAAATAGATTGGGTCGCCTCTAAAGTCTCAAATCTCAAAGGGATTGGCTGATGGTCAAAATTGTTAAATATCCTCGAACTTATCACATCGAAGGTTCGCGTTTCCAACCGGGTGATGAAGACCTCGACAGCGTGCCATTTAGCGCTGTGATCGATCGCCCGACAGTGATTGAAGAAAAGGTAGACGGCGCTAATACAGGCATCAGCTTCGCACCCGACGGACAAATGCTGCTGCAAAGTCGCGGCCACTATCTCACCGGTGGGCCGAGGGAAAAACATTTTAACTTATTCAAACAGTGGGCTTTCAGTCTCAGCCCAGCCCTGGGAGAAGTGCTGGGAAATCGCTACATTCTTTACGGCGAATGGCTTTATGCCAAACACACTGTTTTTTATGATTTTTTGCCGCACTATTTTATGGAATACGATGTGCTGGACTTAGAAACCAGTCAATTTCTGAGTACAGAATCCCGCCGCAAGTTGTTAAGCGGACTGCCGTTAGTGTCCGTTCCCGTGCTGTTTTCGGGAGTGCTGAAATCTCCCAAGCACATGATGCAGTTTATGGGAAAATCTAATTTTATTCAATCCGGGCATTTGGATCGGTTGCGTTTGTACTGCGGGGAATTGGGATTAGATGAAGAACGATGCTTGAAAGAGACTGACAAGAGCGATATTATGGAAGGTTTGTATATTAAAGTAGAGGAAGACGGAATTGTCAAGGCGCGTTACAAGTACGTGCGTGCCAGCTTTTTAACAGCGATTAAAAACGCCGAAGGACATTGGCTCAATCGCCCAATTGTACCCAATATTCTGCGTCCCGGCGCAGATTTATTTAATTTCACAGGACTTGCGCCCTAACTATAACTATTATAATACTCGGCGGTTTAAACCGCGACTACACAAACGAAGTCCGCCTTCGCGGACTAAAAAATAAAGGTGCCAATTCGACATCTTACTATATTAACAAAGAGGTGAAACCATGACTGCTCTATTATCACAATCCCCAACTTGGACTTTTCCCTTTTGCCCCCAACCGCCCGATTGGTTTCTGGATTGGGACAGCATTCAAAATCATTTCGATTGGATTCAAAACTTAAAAGGCTGTCAGCAAGACCCGATTTATCACGCCGAAGGAGACGTTTTAATTCATACCAGAATGGTCTGCGAAGCATTAATATCTTCCCCGAATTGGCGGCAACTTCCCGAAAAAGAACGATCGATACTTTTTGCCGCCGCTTTGCTGCACGATGTCGCCAAACCCGCCTTTACAACAATAGAAGCCGACGGCAGAATTAGTTCAAAAGGTCACGCCCGCCAAGGTGCGAGAATGGTCAGACAAATTTTATCTCAATTCGACCCGCCCGTGCAGTTTGAGATTCGCGAAACAGTTGTGGCGATCGTCCAATTCGGCAGTTTACCCATCTGGCTGATCGACAAACCCAACCCCCAGCAGTCTGTAATTAAAGTCAGTCAAGTTGTCCGCTGCGATTTCCTCGCACTTTTAGCCGAAGCAGACGTGCGCGGCCGACAGTGTAGCGACAGACAAGAATTGCTTGATAAAATAGAACTATTTCGGGAGTTTTGTCAAGAAAATAATTGTTTGGATTCTCCCCGACAATTCCCCTCTGCACACAGCAGATTTATCTACTTCCGCAAAGAGAACGGCAACCCGGATTACGAAGCATTTGACGACACTAAATGCGAAGTAATTTTGATGTCGGGATTGCCCGCAAGTGGTAAAGATTATTGGATTCGGGAAAATCTTCCAGATTTGCCAGTAATCTCGCTGGATGCACTGCGAAAAGAGATGAATGTCCCTCCCGACGAAACCCCTGGAAATGTGGTGACAGCCGCCAAAAAAAGAGCGCGCGAATACATGAACGAGGGGCGTTCTTTTGTGTGGAACGCCACGAATACAACTAAACAAATGCGGCAGCAATTAATTGATTTTTTTGCTGCTTATCAAGCGCGAATTCGCATTGTTTACTTGGAAGTTCCTTTTGAGGAAGTATTGCACCGGAATCGATCGCGCACAGCAACAGTACCGGAAGCAGTCATTCGCAAATTAGCTGCGCGGCTGGATATTCCAGACATCACAGAAGCGCATCAAGTCGATCGGATCGTAACCGATTAGGTTACTTTAGGGGCGATTCCCCCCAGTTAGCCATCTTACTTCAACGCGCTACTAATTTTTTTTCCCTAAAATAGAATCGTCATAATGCGCCAACAAATCAGCAGGGTGATCGTAAATTGCCGCAGCATTTGCCAGCGAAGCATCATCGAAACCTCCGCACCGAAAAGCAATTACTGGCACCCCGCACTTGCCCGCAGCTTCGATATCGTAAGGAGTATCAGCTAACATTACCGTCTGACTCGCTTCCATCTGCAATTTGCTCAAAGCAGCTTCCACAATATCCGGTTCCGGTTTAGAAGCTTCTGCATCACTCGATGTCGCCGCTTGCGCTTGATCCAATAAATCGTCAACTTGTGCAGCTTTCAGCAAACCGGAAAGTTCTTCGGTGGTAGCTGAAGTAGCAATAATTAGCCGCAATCCTTCTTGCTGCATTTTTAACAGCAAATCCCGCGAACCGGGGGTTGGAGAAAGATCGGGAGAAAAGCGGTTAATAATCAGTTCTTTGCGCCGCTGTGCAATCTTTTTCCCGTCGCCTGTTTCGTCGGAAAGTCCTGATACCATTTTGGGTATAACTTTGTCGCCTCCCATGCCAATTAGCGGGCGAACTTTCTCGAACGGCACCTCGTAGCCGTAAGTCGCAAATGACTCTACCCAAGCTTGAGCGTGGGCGTCATTGCTGAGCGTCAGAGTACCGTCAATATCGAGAATTACTGCTTGCAATTGCATAACTTATTTGTTGTTAGTTATTAGACTTATTCCAAAAAACTATTTGGTAGTAAAAACTTTAGTCCACAATTATTTAATTAGTCAATCGGATACGGAAGTCCCCACTACGAACCTTTAGACAGGGACTTCAGTCTCAGAGCGATTTTTCGGGTTAAATTGACACCTATGTACCCTGTTCCTACCCCTAGCTTCCCCTCCCCCCCAGGGCTGTTTCATTCTCTTGTAGGGGCAATCCCACGCCCGGTTGCCCCGATATCTGAAACCCCTACCCGCTCGTCTATCGGCCGGGCGGGCACGGGGAGTAGGGGTCGCACCGCCCCTACAAAACCCTGGTTTTTCTGAGAATGAAACAGCCCTGCCCTGCCCTCGCCCCCTTGTTAAAGGGGATGGGGAGAATCAGAAGAATTAATGAGTTTGATAATTTTCCTCAGTCCAACAGCGCGGCAAAGTTTCACCGGAAGGAAAGACTAAATTACTTTTTGGAAAAGTTGCTGTCTCTTGCTCTTCTTGACCAGCTTGATTTTTTCCCGGCACTTCATTTTTTGTAGGGCTGATTAAAGCATCTACATCGAGGATTTCAATCAAGTCGCCTGATTCTTTTTCTTGTAAAAGCATAGTTTCTCCTTGTCAATTGAATGCGAGTTAGGGTTTGAGGACAACTTTGATGCAGTTGTCTTTTTTGTTGAGGAAAATCTCGTAGGCGTGGGGCGCTTCATCCAATTTCATTCGGTGCGTAATTACGAATGACGGGTCAATTTCGCCTTTTTGAACGCGATCGAGCAACGGCCGCAAATAGCGGTGAACGTGCGTTTGTCCCATTTTCAGGGTCAAGCCTTTGTTGAAAGCTGCACCTAGGGGCACTTTGTCAACAAAGCCGCCGTAAACGCCGGGAATTGAGACTGTGCCGCCTTTGCGGCAAGCTACTATCACTTGTCGCAGGGCAGTGGGTCGATCGCTCTCCAACCGCACGGCTTGCTTAGCTTTGTCGTACAAAGCGTCGAGACCGGTGCCGTGGGCTTCCATTCCCACCGCGTCGATGCAAGAGTCGGGCCCGCGTCCCCCCGTCATTTCGGTGACGGCTTCCCCGGCGTCCATTTCTTCGTAGTTGATGATTTCAGCTTTGGCCGCAGCCGCCATTTGCAAGCGTTCCGGTACGCGGTCGATCGCAATTACTCGATCGGCCCCCAGCATAAACGCGCTTCTGATCGCAAATTGTCCGACTGGGCCGCATCCCCAAACGGCTACCGTATCCCCCGGCTGAATGTCACAGTTTTCGGCCGCCATGTAACCCGTAGGAAAGATATCGGTGAGGAACAATACTTGTTCGTCCGAAAGTCCGTCGGGAATTTTTAAAGGGCCGACATCTGCAAACGGAACCCGCGCGTATTCTGCTTGACCTCCTGCATAGCCGCCCGTTAAATGGGAGAAGCCAAACAGTCCAGCCGGCGAATGGCCGTAGATTTTTTCAGCCAATCCTGCATTGGGGTTGGAGTTGTCGCACAGCGACCACAAATCGCGGTTGCAAAAGAAGCAACTGCCGCAAGAAATAGTAAAAGGAATGACAATGCGATCGCCCTTTTTTAAGTTCTTGACTTCGCTGCCGAGTTCGACTACTTCCCCCATGAATTCGTGGCCCATGATGTCGCCCGATTGCATTGTCGGGATCAAGCCGTTGTAGAGGTGCAAATCTGAGCCGCAGATTGCTGTAGACGTGATTTTAACTATCGCATCGCGCGGGTTGATAATTGTTGGGTCTGGTACATTATCAACTCGCACATCATTTGCTCCGTGCCAGCAAAGAGCTTTCATTATTTTTTTTCCTCTAGTCAACTACTAGCTAGCAGATTTTTGATTCTAAATCTTAAATTTACTACGCCCATAAATTACCTGCTTGGATGTTTTAATTTTAAGCCTATAAAATATATTATCTCTCTATCCGAGGTATAATTTGTAAATCTATCTTCCGGCTGTTTTCAATAACAAAAATGTAAAGTTTATCCTCCTACTAAAGTGCGGGAAATTTCACATTGTTCTGTTAACCACCAACATTTATAGCAACCACGCCCGACGGTTAGGACGTTCTTAATTGCTGAAATCCTTGCTTCTTCCTTCTCTCCTAGATAACTAAAGCCTTCTTCCTTCTGCCATAACAGCTAAGGAATGAGAATTAAATAACTTAGAATGCGTGATGGTTCTTGTGGGATGGGCGTCCCGCCCGTCCAGAAAGGGCGGGCGGGACGCCCAACCCACTTTCAAGAGTGTAAATTATTTAATTCGCGATCCTAACAGCGAGATGGATGAGATTGTTTTTGTCGATCTCCGATCGCTCTCCTCTCACAATAAATAAAACTTTCGCACTTAATCTCACTATAGCCGAGGATTAAGCTCACATTAGATAAAAAGCGACCGAAAAATTCTCAACTAAAAGCGGGTTGATCGATTATTAAGTAGGGTGCGTGAATTTTGTATAGCTCAACACTGTTCCTCAATATTGAGAATCACGCACCCTGCTTAAGGAGGATTAATCGTCACATATTGTATATTAGTTAGAGCTAAAAGCCGAGCTTGCGCTAAAGTTGTTAAAGATTAAAATTTATCGATCGCCTTTTATGCCTTACACTGCATCTACCCCAACAGATCCCCATCAACCCAACATCCGCAATGCCGACCACCGCCTACTAGAATTCACCAAGCTGACGCCGATGATGCAGCGGTATGTGGAAGTGAAAGAACAGTATCCCCACGCACTTTTATTGTTTCGAGTCGGAGATTTTTTTGAGTGTTTTTTCCAAGATGCAGTTACTATTTCGCAGGAATTAGAACTTGTTTGTACTAGCAAAGAAAGCGGCAAAGAAATTGGCAGAGTGCCGATGACAGGAGTGCCGCACCACGCCCTCGACCGCTACACCTCAATGTTAGTAGAAAAAGGCTATGCTGTGGTAGTTTGCGACCAAGTAGAAGATGCCTCGATAGCTGCGAAAGAAGGCCGCCAAGTCAAGCGAGAAATTACCCGCATTCTCACTCCCGGAACCTTGACTGATGACGGAATGCTCAAACCCAGACAAAATAATTTTTTAGCAGCAGTCGTCATCGCTGGGGAACATTGGGGATTGGCTTATACAGATATTTCTACAGGAGAATTCGTCACTACCCAAGCAGACAGTTTAGAACAATTAACCCTTGAATTGCTGCGCTTGCAGCCTTCGGAAGTCTTGGTACCGACTAATGCGCCGGATTTGGTGACTATGTTGAGGCCCGGAGAGAAATCCGAGCATTTACCCGATTGTTTGCCGAATTCGTTTTGCTATTCTTTGCGATCGCAAATTCCGTTTAGTTTGTCCGAAGCAAAACAGAGAATCCTGCAAAAGTTCAAAGTGCGATCGCTCGAAGGTATGGGATGCGGCCACCTTTCCCTCGCAGTGCGCGCCGCTGGCGGTTTGCTGCAATATATCGAAGAAACTCAAAAGGAAAAAGCAGTTTCTTTGCAAAGATTGCACACTTACACTCTCACCGATTTTCTCATACTCGACTACCAAACCCGCCGCAATCTCGAAATTACTCAAACAGTGAGAGATGGGGTTTTTCACGGTTCGCTGCTGTGGGCGATCGACAAAACCAGCACCGCAATGGGAGGCCGCGCTTTGCGCCGCTGGGTGCTGCAACCTTTGCTCAACATTAAAGGCATTTGCGCCCGACACGACACGATTCAAGAATTAGTAGAAAATAACGGTCTGCGCCAAGATTTGCAGCAGTTGCTGCGCCAAATTTACGACATCGAAAGACTGACAGGCCGCGCCGGTTCTGGAACAGCTAGCGCGCGGGATTTGGTCGCTTTAGCTGATTCTCTCTCGAAACTGCCGGAATTAGCTTCGATCGCAGCCCAAGGGATCTCGCCCTATTTGAAAGCGCTGCAAAATGTACCGCCACTTTTAGAAGAATTAGCAAGTAAAATTCACGCTCATTTAGTTGACGAACCGCCGATTCATTTAAAAGAAGGAGGTTTGATTCGATCGGGAATCAATGCCATGCTAGATGAAATGCGCCACACTGCATCAGCCGACCAAGAATGGATTGCAAATTTAGAAGCTACCGAGAGAAAACGCACGGGAATTTCTAATTTAAAAGTAGGCTACAATAAAGCTTTCGGCTATTACATCAGCATTACCAAATCGAAAGTAGACCAAGTGCCGAAGGACTACACCCGTAAGCAAACTCTCACCAATGAAGAACGTTATAGCACTGAAGAATTAAAAGAAAGGGAAGTGCGAATTCTGACAGCACGGGAAGATTTAAATCAATTGGAATACGATATTTTTGCTAAAGTGCGATCGGAGGTAGGAGAACACGCCGAAATTATTCGCAACGTTTCCCGCGCCGTGGCGGCGGCAGATGTTTTGTGCGGTTTGGCCGAAGTAGCAGTTTACCAAAATTACTGCCGCCCGACTATGACAGAAAGTCGGGAAATTAAAATTATTGAAGGTTGTCATCCTGTGGTGGAAAAGTCTTTGCCGCCGGGATTTTTTGTACCTAATTCTGCTTTTTTGGGTCGGGAAGAATCGCTAAACCGCCCAGATTTAATTATTTTAACCGGGCCGAATGCTAGCGGGAAAAGCTGCTACTTGCGGCAGGTGGGTTTGATCCAGTTAATGGCGCAGATGGGCAGTTTTGTGCCGGCGAAAGCTGCGAGTTTGGGAATTTGCGATCGCATTTTTACCCGCGTCGGCGCAGTAGATGATTTGGCAACAGGTCAGTCTACGTTTATGGTAGAAATGAACGAAACTGCAAATATTCTCAATCATGCGACGCCGCAATCCTTGGTTTTGCTAGATGAAATTGGCAGAGGAACGGCAACCTTTGACGGACTTTCGATTGCTTGGTCTGTGGCAGAATATTTAGCAACTGAGATTCGGGCGCGGACAATTTTTGCGACTCACTATCACGAGTTAAATGAGTTAGCTTCTATTTTAGATAATGTCGCAAATTATCAAGTGACAGTGAAAGAATTGCCGGATCAAATCGTATTTTTGCACCAAGTTCAGCCGGGAGGTGCTGACAAATCTTACGGAATTGAAGCGGGCAGATTAGCTGGTTTACCGCCGTCGGTGATTGACCGGGCGAGACAGGTGATGAAGCAGATTGAGAAACATAGTAAAATTGCGATCGGGCTGCGGAAAGGTGTTAAAAAAAATGGTAAAAAAGAGTCGGAGGGCGAACAGTTGGATATTTTTGACGATTGAAATGATCGAGCGCTCCGAATCCAGGACTTAGCTATCAACTCTATTTTAAGGTCAGTAATCCCCAGATTACTGACCTTAAAATGACGAAAGTGTGATACTATTTTTGCAGATATCAAAAGCTTTAAATAGGAGGATGAGATGCAAGGCAAAAGATTTATCCGAACTCTTAGCTTAAAAAACTTTCTATCCTACGGAAGTGAAGGAGAGGAAATAGAACTTCAACCCCTGAATGTGTTAATTGGTCCCAACGCATCGGGCAAGTCCAACTTGATCGATGCCGTGGGGATTTTACAGTCAACACCCAATGATATAAATACTCCATTTCGGCAAGGAGGCGGTATTGGCGAGTGGCTTTGGAAAGGTGATGAAAAAAATTCCAACAATATTCCAACAGCTACAATCGAGGCAACCGTAGATTACCCTGAAGAAACTATCCCCTTACGCTATCAAATCTCTTTCACGATGGAAGGTCCAAAACTACAAATTGTAGATGAATATGTAGAAAATGAATTAGAATTAGATCCAAATTATGAAGATGTATATTTTTTCTACCGCTATGAAAATGGAAATCCAGTCTTAAATATTAGAAATGTCTCAGCAGAGGGAAAAGGTACATACACTAATAGGAGTCCACGCCATCTTCGCCGTGGCGAGATAAATCCTTCTCAATCAGTTTTGTCCCAAAAACAAGACAAAGATTTTTACCCTGAGTTAGCCTATTTAAACAATCAGTTTTCCAATATCCGTATTTATCGGGAATGGAATTTAGGCAGGTACACGCCACCAAGAAAGCCCCAACCATCTGATTTACCAAATGACTTTCTTGAAGAAGATGCAAGTAACCTTGCTCATGTTTTGAACAATTTAGAATACCAAGGTATTAAACCTTTGCTAATCGAGCAGTTGCAAAAGTTTTACGAGGCAGTAGGTGACATCATAACTAAAATTGAAGGTAGTACAATACAAACATTTCTAAGGGATAAAAACTTCAATCGACCAATTCCTGCTACCCGTTTATCAGATGGTACCCTTCGTTATTTGTGCTTGCTGACTTTACTTTGCCACCCAAGTCCACCGCCCCTGATTTGTATTGAAGAACCAGAATTAGGGTTGCATCCAGATATCTTATCGACTGTTGCTGAATTGCTAATTGCGGCATCTAAAAGAACTCAAATAATTGTTACTACTCATTCTGATGCTTTAGTTTCTGGTTTGAGTGAAGTTCCCGAATCCGTCTTAGTTTGCGAACAGAATAACACAGGCAGTCACTTGCGCCGTCTAGAGCCTCAGCAACTTAAAAAGTGGCTGGAAAAGTACACTCTAGGAGATTTGTGGCGGATGGGACACATCGGAGGAAACCGATGGTAAGGGAGATTCGTATTTATATTGAAGGCATTGGAGATGAAAGTGAAGATGAAAGTACAACAGAAAATATACCTCAACAACGTCCGGGATTTAGGAGTAAAATTCCGGCAGGAAAAGAGACAACAGCGGGGCTGCGAGCGGGTTTTGTTCATCTCTTCAAATAACTCTACGATCTCGCAGAGAGCAAAGGCATAAAAATCCTGTCAATCATGTCTGGATCTCGCGGCGATGCTTGCGAAGATTTCCTAATGAGTATGGAATCTTATCCAGATGCTTTTAATGTTTTGCTTGTTGATTCTGAATCTCCTGTTCCTGAAACTCACACACCTTGGGAGCATTTAAGGAGCAGAAAAGAAGACCAACCTTGGATTTTGGCGACCCAGGGGCGTGATGATGCCTGTTGCCACTTAATGGTACAAACTATGGAGGCTTGGTTTATTGCTGATATTGATGCTTTAAGCAAGTTTTATAAGGGCGGATTTAAAGAAGATTATCTTCACAAAAGGCAGGGAAATCAAAGCGTGGAGAAAGTTTCAAAATACAACCTGAGTCAGTGGCTGAAATCAGCCACTAATAAAACCTCTAAAGGTAAATATCACAAAACACGACACGCTCCCAAACTGTTAGAACTTTTAGATGTTGACAAGGTACGCAAGGCTTCTCCTAGTTGCGATCGCCTTTTCACAACAATAATTACCAAAATCCTAGAAGAGACATAAATACATTGCGTGTATGTAATCCCTATTTACTTGCTATTTTGTAACTTTCTTACCTCTTTGTGTACGCTCATCCCAATTTCCAAAGCCTCATTCAGCAACCGCCCGTATTCAGTCGCCCGATTGCTCACATCCACCGCCATCAAAGCAGCCAAATTACTTTCAATATTAGCAAATAACTCGTAACGGCGGTCGATAAATTGCTGATTTTCCCTGAGAATCCTCTCTGTTTTCAAAGCACAGACTAAACTTTCTCTAGTAATTTTTAATGCCTCAATTGCATCTCCTCGGTTAATTAAATTGGCTTGTAAATTGCCAGCAGCCGTTAGGCGATCGATAATATCTAAAGCCTGAATCACCTCATGATACTTCTCAACTTCATCCAGCAGACCGGCTAGCGTTGCCAGAGGCTTGGCCTTAACCCATTTATAGACATTCCAAGCCACAGTAATCGCCAGCGACAAACCCAAAGTTATTTGTAAAACCCGGACAAATATCTCAGCATCGCTAAATGAACCAACCTTATGTTGATTAGCCAGTAAAGCAATCGGCAGCGAAACAACTAATGTCAGGCAAAATATCAGCAACTCATTCAACAAAAGAGAAAACAGCTTTTTCCCGTCCCGGAGTGCAGCATGTCGGTAAAAATCCGCTGCAAAACCGTCGCTCAAAGCTATTCCGCTCAAATCCTCCAACTCCTTCTCAGGAATTTTTAACTGTTCCAAATCCGCTTGTATCACTCTTTAAAAGCTCCTTAAATTCGGATTAATTACGATCCTCCCAGAGACATAATTGATTGCCACAGACTCATATAAAAATTGCTTTCTCGGTTTCGGAAGAGTTGAAAAGCCATTCCCGACGACCCAAAAAACGGTCTCAGCGTCCATCCCAACTGAGTGCCAACAAACGCATATAGTCCCAACCAAAAGCGCAAAATATTTAGCCTGATGTCTTTGCCTTCGGCATCTTGTTCAGACAGAAAGTGCATTCCTTGATAAATGAAACTTACTCCCAAAAATCCTGTGATTGCCATAATAGCAACATTCAACACTAGAAAAAAATTGTAATTGGTACTGCTCAGAAGAAAAAACAGACTAACAGGTGCAAATCCAAACAACAAAACGCTAATCATCGCCATCGCTGTCATCAACAATGTCAAATACTGCTCAAAAGTTCGTTTTGAACCAAACATGACATTAAAAAAGTAAAGTGTGGGAAAGCAGATAATCAGCGTCAGCAAGTAAAGTGCTGGCAACTTAATTGCTGAAACCAGACATTGCATCCACGTACTAGAGGCACCTAATATCGCTCCGTAAATGGCAAAAAATACGGTACTAGAAATCAACAAACCGAAAATTTTAGATTTGAGCTTGACACCTTGGCGAATTTCTTCGAGAAACTGTTGCCGTTCCCGCAGCAAATACATTACTACTGAAAAATATTTCACGGGCCCTCCTTGTGACTGATGCGACTCCGAATCAGTCATAACTCAAGCTGAGTTCGATCGGCAAGCTTGTCAAATCAGGGCACTCTATGTTAACCAATTGTTCTTGTACCGAGCTCACCACAAGCTCAGATGTGGAGGCGTTTTGAGAGATACTTGCAAACCTCAACGGCTCAAACTGAATACAGTTATGCTTTGTATTCAATTTGTATTCATTTGTCTCCAAATTGTCTCCACAAAGGGCGATCGGGTAGTCATTTGATACTCAGTTGATACTCAGTTTGGTCGTTCCGTAGTCAAATCGTAGTCATTTTGTCTCCAATTTGTATCCAATTTCTAGTCAAGTTGACCCCGCCAAAACCCAAAAAATCAGCAATAAAAAACCTCAAACCGTTGATTTCTCGTTAGTTTGAGGTTTTTATAGGCGCAAGCGGGCAGCGGGAATCGAACCCGCATAATTAGCTTGGAAGGCTAAAGTTTTACCACTAAACTATGCCCGCGCACAGAAACTAAACATACCACAAGTCTCTGGGGATTGCAATAGGCCTGTGCAAAATTTTTGAATACCTCCCCCACACAGGCTGAATCGGGACTTGCGGCCCGATCGCCCCCTCACCCCGAAAATCCCTCTCTCCAATGCTGCGTAAGGCTTTACGGATGGAAATAATCGTAAATTTGCTGCGCCAGACGCGGGCCAATCCCAGAAACTTCTGCCAACTGTTCGGGAGTCGCTAAACGGAGATAGTCGATCGACCGAAAATGTGCCAACAATTGTTTTTGTCGGTGGTGTCCCAATCCGGGAATTTCATCAAGGCGCGATCGCTTCATTCTCTCGCTTCTGCGATCCCGGTGAAAACTCACAGCAAACCTGTGCGCTTCATCTCGCACCCGGCGCAATAATTGTACCCCAGGCTGCTCAGAATTAGTTGGAAGTGGCAAAGATTCCCCCGGCAAAAATATCTCCTCTCGCTGCTTTGCCAAACTGACAACGCGCAACTCTTCTAGCAAATTCATCTCCCGCAAAACAGCCACAACTGCTGACAGTTGACCTTTGCCGCCATCTATCATAATTAAGTCGGGTTTGTCGGAAATAGTATGAGAAACCGATGATAAATTGCTGAGTTCTTCCGGTTCTTCTAACTCGCTAAATCCCTCTTCCATCTTTCCTCTTTCTTCTTCCTTCAATCCTCGGAATCGGCGACCGATAACTTCTGCTAAACTAGCAAAATCATCAGAATGACCCGATTTAATTTCAGGATTTTTAATTTTGTAATGGCGGTAGTGTTGATTGGCCGGCAAACCGTCAATAAATACGACGCGGGAAGCTACGGCGTCAGAACCTTGAATGTGAGAAATATCGTAACCTTCAATGCGGCGAGGAACTTCTGGCAAATCGAGAATTTCTGCTAAATCTTCCATTGCTTGAGAATTGCGATCGCTCAATCTTTGCATTCTCGCCAATTCATACTCAGCATTGCGTTCCACCATCTCAATCAACTCAGCCTTAGTTTGCCGCTGCGGCGTCAAAATCGTAACTTTTCGCCCCTTACGATTGCTCAACCAATCTGCTAATATTTCTCCTTCTGGCAATTCGTACTGCACAGAAATTTCGCTGGGAATTTCTACGGATTCAACATTTTGATAGTGTTCTTCCAACACCCGCTGCAAAATCGCTCCGGCCTCTACCCCCCCTCGTTCCCCCCCTTGCCAAGGGGGGGAGGAAAGAGAAAGTTCAGATAACTCTTGCCCATCTTTTACAAGAGATTGAGATAACTCTTGCCCCCCCGCTTGTAGGGGCGGTGCCCCCGTGCCCGCCCTGGGTTGGGAGGGTATTTCCGCCATAAATCCCAATCTTCCGACCAATTGACCTGCACGAATTTGGAACAATTGGACGCAAGCGTGCTGGGTGTCTGCCGCAAGTGCGATCGCATCTCTGGAAACCGTATCGTCGGGCAAAGACACTTTTTGACCCGCACTCAAAGACTGCAAACCTTTAATTTGATCGCGAATGCGCGCCGCCGTTTCAAAGTTTAAATCTTCGGCTGCCTCTTCCATTTGGGGTTCTAAAATATCGAGTAATTCCTGAGTTCTTCCCTGGAAAATCATCGCTACTTTTTGGATGATTTTATGATATTCCTCCGGCGAAGTTAACCCTTGACAAACGCCAACGCAGCGCCCGATGTCGTAGTTCAGACAGGGACGGTCTTTAAACAGCGGTTGAGGGCGCTGCCGCAGGGGGAAAATTCGCTTAATTAAATGCAGCGTACTCCGCAGCGCCCCTGTATCGACGTAGGGGCCATAGTAGCGGTCTTTGGCACTACCGGCCCGGCGTTTGCGGGTGATAAAAATGCGCGGGTATTCCTCCGACCAAGTTATGCACAAATAAGGATATTTTTTATCATCTTTCAGAAGGACATTAAAGTAAGGTTGGTGCTGTTTTACGAGGTTTGCTTCTAACGCCAAAGCTTCCGCTTCTGTGTCTGTGGCGATGAATTCAATTTCGCGCACTTGCTGCACCATCATCGCGATGCGGGGGCTGAGATTTTGACTTTCGCGGAAGTATGAACGGACGCGGTTTCGGAGTTTTTTGGATTTGCCGATGTAAAGGATGCGATCGCTCTCGTCTCGCATTAAATATACACCAGGAACCGCCGGGATTTCTTTGAGGCGACTTTCTAGGCGTTCCGAGTCTTTAACTAACGGCAGAGTTTTTGTGGATGGCATTGCAAGCTATCTCAGCAAAATAGAGACTGATTGTACACTCTTTTATTTTACCTTAATTGTGCCGATTTTTACTGCTGCTACCGTCGCCAAACCCACCGACTACACTTTAAAATCAGTTACAATATCTGAGATAAAAACTTGCGAGTGCGTTCTTCCTTCGGGTTCTGAAAAAACTCTTCCGGCTTCGCTTCTTCCACTAAAACGCCGCCATCCATCAACACAATGCGATCGGCAACTTCGCGCGCAAACCCGACTTCGTGAGTCACAACCACCATTGTAATTCCCGTTTGAGCCAAATTTCGCATTACATCTAAAACTTCCCGCACCATCTCCGGGTCTAATGCTGATGTCGGTTCATCAAATAACATGATTTTAGGCTGCATGGCTAGAGAACGTGCAATAGCGACCCGCTGCTGCTGTCCTCCAGACAACTGTCCGGGATATTTTTTTGCTTGTTCCAAAATGCCCACTCTTTCTAAGAGTTGCATCGCCACTTCTTCGGCTTTTTTCTTCGGCCAGCGGCGCACCCATACTGGCGCTAGCATGACGTTTTGCAAGACTGATAAGTGGGGAAACAGGTTAAATTGCTGAAACACCATTCCTACTTCGCTGCGAATTGTCTCAATGTTGCGTAAGTCGTGGGAAAGTTCGATGCCGTCGATCGTAATTTTACCTTGTTGGTATTCTTCTAATGCGTTGAATGTGCGAATAAACGTCGATTTTCCCGAACCAGATGGCCCCATCACCACAACCACTTCACCTCGGTTTACCGTCATGCTGACACCGCGCAGTACGTGAAATTGTCCGTACCATTTGTGGACGTTTTCTGCTACGATTACTTGTTCGGGGCCTGTTAGTTGAGTTTCCATACTTTTTTGTTTTTAAACCGCTGATGAACGCGGATGAACGCAGATATTTTTTTACCTTTGACCTACGCCTAAAGTTCGCTCAATTTTGCGGCTGGCTAGGGACATTGAGTAGCAAAATATCCAATAAATGATGCCGACAAATACGTAAACTTCGGCGTATCTGCCGATATAGGATGGATTTGCTAAAACTGCGCGGGATATTCCTATTAATTCTAACATTCCGAATAGAGAGAGCAGGGAAGTATCCATAAATAATCCGATGAATTGACCGCCGATCGCAGGAATGACTATTCGCAGTGCTTGAGGCAGTACAATGAGAATTGTAAGCAGGGGTGTATTGAGTCCGATCGACCTAGCTGCTTCTATTTGTCCCCTAGGCACAGCCTGCAAGCCACCGCGCACGTTTTCTGCCAAGTAAGCTGCACTAAATAACGTTAATCCAGCAATGGCTCTAATTACTCTATCCAATTTCGGATATTCGGGCGGCAAGAAGAGTTGAAGCATCACTTGACCCAAAAACAGAATGCCAATTAATGGTAAACCGCGAATAATTTCAATGTATAATGTTGATAACAATCTCACAACTGGCAAAGAACTTTGTCTCCCTAGTGCTAGCAATACTCCCAAAGGAAAGGAAAGCACAATACTAATAACTGCTAAAAACAGCGTCAATACTAAACCGCCCCAATCATTTGTTGACACTTCTGTCAAACCCAACCCGCCTTTAATTAACCACAAAACTATTGGGAAGGAAAGAACCCAAATTGCAGGCATCCAGTCCATGATTTTTGGGTGAATTTGCCTTCCGATGGCATAGCTGGCGGCGGCTGCGATAATATTTGCTAGCAGGTAAAGGCGAGAGGTTAGGTCGATCGGCGAAATGACCGCACCCACAACCGCAGCACCGAGTATAATTAGTAAAGGCGGATTCCAAAGACGTTCTTGCCGCTGAATGTTTCCCCAAGTTAATCCTCCCAACAAAGCAATTATGGCCGTTACTATCCACAGCCGCCAGTAGGATTCGCTGGGAAATCTGCCGGCGAAAAATAGCGGCAAGTTGGCTTCTAATACGCGCCACTGAGCTTTTGTTGTTGCCCAAACAATAATTCCTTTAATAGTTTGGAAGGCGATAATTAGGCAAACTACTGTCAGAATGCTGTTGTACCAGGTACTAAATAAATTTTTGCGCGCCCAATTCCAAGGGGTAGGCGATTCGGTGGCTGGGGGCGGTAATATGGGGGCAGTTTCCATATAGCGGTTTTCAATCCTATGACGTAGAGTAACAACCAGTTATTTTATTAACCCGCGTAGGCGGGTTTTGTTTGTGTAGACGCGATTTCCAATCGCCCAGGCTAAAAAAAAATCCTACTTATTTTCGCCGATTTATCCAATCTTCTCCACCTGGTAACTGACTTAAATGCTGGGCTAACACTGCGGGTAAATCTTTGGCGGAATGGATATAAGTCAAGTTCAACAACCTCACAGCAGTCTCAATAATCAGGTTTCTATCCATCATCTCTGCAAGTTGAAATTGAGTATAAACACCATTCAATACTTCCTCCGCAGCCTCTGCAATAGCATCCTCAATCACCTCCTCCTCTATAAAACTCTCCCATTCATCAGAATTGATGTAATAAGATGTTTTATTATCTTTAATATTTGCCTTTTTAATTTCTCTGATTGAATTGCGAATCGAACTTGCCCAAGAACCAGTTAATCGCTGTTCAACTTGATTTTTAATCAAGTGAATCAGCAAAACATTTAAAAAAGATTGAATTTGTCGCAAAATTGCCTGTTTGCTCATTCCATCTAACTCATCGACTATTGCCAAAGCATCCGTATACCTTCCTTCCAATATGCTATTTCTCAGAGCTATTAATTCTTGTGTCATTTGATTTCCCTCAAGTTTGATACTAGCAAACCAAAGATAGTTGTTGTTGGTGACTTATTATTGTGTAGTCGTTAAATCAAATTTTTTTGTTTGTCTGTATAAGCTAAAGTCACTGTATGCCATTTGACGCGCTATCCTTTTATTTCCATTAAAATAGATTAAATTTGCCCTATTTATCTTTCCTTAATTTGTACGGTTTTATTGTACCAATTCATGAACAGAGAAACTATCAAACTAATTGTTAGATATGTTACCATGATAATTAACATTGCTTCGATCGCCCTACCGGTCTGATTCAACGTGGGAGATCCCACAACAAAATAAACGTCGGGATAAGCAACCGCAACAGCTAAACTCGAATTCTTAGCTAAATTCAGATACTGACTGGTTAAAGGCGGCACAATCACCCGCAAAGCTTGTGGCAAAATTACCATCCGCATCATTGTTCCAGACTTGAGCCCCAAAGACTTTCCCGCTTCCCACTGGCCTCTGGATACTGACTGAATTCCGGCCCGGACAATTTCTGCAATGTAACTGCCAGTATACAAGCTGAGCCCTGTCACCAAGGCTGCAAATTCTGGAGTTAATTTTAATCCTCCTTCGAGTTGCAATGTTGGTGTCAGGCGGGGGAAATCTAGGCGAAAAGGCAGATTTTTGGTGATAATCCAAGCTAAGATTGCACTTAGCCCGATCGCACCTAGAGCCCAAAACAACTGTCTTCCCGGCTTAGCTTCTTCCACCATCACCCGCGCCCGCCACATCCACAGCGCCACCGCCGCCAAAACTCCGACAGTTAGCAGAATCAACCAAATCTCAAAACCCGGCAAAGCCACCGCTGTTGGTACAGCAATGCCGCGATTTGTCAAGTAAATCGGCCCCCTCATCTGCTGATTGTCTTCGAGTTTGGGCAGGGAAATGAAAACTGCAAAATACCAGAAAAATAATTGCAGCAATAACGGCGTATTTCGCAAAATTTCCACATACAAACCAGCCAAACTCCGCAGCAGCCAATTGTCGGAAATGCGCGCAATTCCTACCGTCAAACCCGCAACTGTTGCGAAAATAATGCCGAGACCCATCACCCGCAGCGAGTTGATTAAACCGACAAAATAAGCTTGTCTGTAAGTATTTTCGGGACTGTAGGGAATCACGCTTTCGCCGATGTCAAAAGATGCTTGGGAATTGAGAAAGTCAAATCCAAATGCAATCCCCAGTTGCGAGTAATTGGCGCCCAGATTGTCCGCGAGAATCGCGATCACAACTATTACTAAAATTAGGGCGATCGCCTGTACGGCAATTTTCCAGAAGCGATCGTCCCGCAGGAGTTTTGATATATCTTTAAAATAGGGAAATTTCTGGGCTTTGCCCGGTTGAGGTTCTGGGTTCATAATTTAAATTATATTTGATAAATCTGCTGGCAAATCCAGGCGAGATTGAGCTTTGGTGCGTGATATCGTTTCCGGTTGCATCGGAATGATTTAACCGCAGAGGGCGCAGAGAACGCAGAGGGAGAGAATGCAGAGATGAATTATTCCGATGCTACCGGATTTGATATGACTTGATAGTTACTCGATTGGCGATCGGGATTTTCACCGTCACGCACCCTACATAGCTTTGGTGCGTGACTGTTAACAGTCAACAGTCAACAGTTAACAGTCAACAGTCAACAGTTAACAGTCAACAGTTAACTAAAATTAGCGGAATGGCGGCGAGTAAAGCAAACCGCCATCTTTCCAGAGTCTGTTTTGACCCCGTTCTAACTTGAGTGTACTTTTGGGGCCAAGGTTGCGATCGTACATTTCCCCGTAATTCCCCACTTTCTTCACAACGCGGACGGCGTAGTCGTTCGGGAGTCCGAAACCTTTACCTAAATCTCCTTCTGTTCCTAGCA
This sequence comes from Microcoleus sp. T3_B1, assembly GCF_036700445.1. Taxonomy (NCBI): domain Bacteria; kingdom Bacillati; phylum Cyanobacteriota; class Cyanophyceae; order Oscillatoriales; family Microcoleaceae; genus Microcoleus; species Microcoleus sp. T3_B1. Next base: position 143,312 of record NZ_JAUBOX010000003.1, on the reverse strand, counting down.
AACGTTTGACGCTGGGGTCTGTAGTGCTTGCCACAATTTGGTCTACATTTCCTGAATTAATTCCCAAATCTTCAGCTTCAATCGCCGCAAAAACGATCCATCTCACCGCATCAGCCCATTTAGGATCGCCGCTTTTTACCGCTGGGGCTAAGGGTTCTTTTGACATCACGATCGGCAAAACAACATTATTATCGGGATTCGGCAGAGTTGTCCGCTTCGAGACTAGCTGCGATCGATCGGCAGTAACACCTTGACAGCGACCTTCTTGATAGGTAGCAAAGGTAGAATTCACATCTTCAAACACGACAGGAGTGTATTTAACTCCTATTTTTCGCATTTGGTCAGACAAATTTTGTTCGGTGCTCGTACCTGTCTGCACGCAGATAGATTTGCCCGCAAAATCTTTTAAACTTTTGATGCCGCTGTCTTTTTTGACCATGATGCTTTGAGAGTCATAAAAGATCACCGGGGCAAATTCCAGTCCGGTAGTGCTGTCGCGACTCGCGGTGTAGGTGGTATTTCGGCTGAGAATGTCGATTTCTCCCGCCTGCAAAACTGTAAATCTATCTTTAGCGTTGAGTTTTCGGTACTCGACTTTTTCGGGATCGTCAAATATTGCCGCCGCCACAGCCCTGCACACATCCACATCCAATCCCGAATATTTGCCTTTTTCGTCTACAAAGCTAAAACCCGGCAGTTCGCCGCTGACGCCACAAATCAGTTTGCCGCGGCTGACAATTGTATCTATCCGGCTGGAACCTTGTTGCGAGTTGCCGCCCGCTGCAGTTGTTGCTGTTGTTTGTCCGGTTTGTGCCGATCGATCCCTACAAGACGCCAACGGTGCCACAAACAACACACTTGCTAGTAGCAAAAATCCCCATTTACGCATAGATTTTAATAGAACGCTTTCCTGACAATCCTACCTTGTAGCTGTCAGAACTGTGGCGATCGGCGATCTACACAGCCTCCGGTTTCAAATTAGCCGTTCTGCATCCGGTGCTGCACAGCGGCAAGTGCACCGACTACCCGCCTGTTTTTTTTGAGCAAGCTGGGAGCCCAAAGTTAGAAACCCGGTTTCTGGCTGGAGGGCTGGTCGTCAAACCTAAAATTTATCCCTGAAACCCGGTTTCTTTTCTGCTATTTCTGCCCAGCGCGAGCGATCATCGCCTTTCCCTGGAATATTTATCCGATTTTGATTGAATCCGCTCACCGTAGCTCTGGTGCCAGCCGCTGCTCAGCTAAATCGCGGATTAGGGACAGCCGAGACTGGATGTATTCGTCCAACAAATCTGCTTCTTTGCCATTAAGCGCAGAGTTCGTCTTTAACTGTTTCAGCAGCCACTGTACCAGGGTGGCATCGTCTAAATTGACTAACAGAGTAGCTTGGGTGGTCTCAATTAATGACCAGAGTTGGCGTAACATGACTGGAGTCATAAAACCTCGTTGAGCGTAAATACGCACTTAATGGGCGGGCATAGCGAAAAGCTGGTCTTGGTGTCTCAAGCCGATAGACGAAAAGCACCCTCATATCCATCGGCTTAATGATTATTTTATATTTGACCACAATAACTTAAGACAGTAGTGTCACAAGTTACAACACACAAGATGTTATAAGAGTTCCGAATATTGTCACATTGAGACCAAAATCTTGATAAAACATTAAAAATCTTTACACGCGATTTGAGGACTGATATCAATTCGGGTTGTATCGGAAGGATTAAACCGCTCTTGATGCAGAGGAAGAGATGAAGGATTCCGATGTCACCGGATCAGATATCACCAACCCTGGCGTTTGAAACCCGGCGGTTGAAACCGCGTCTACACAAACAAAACCCGCCTCCGCGGGTTGAAGAGTCGTAGCGTAGCGGGGCGTAAGCCATCGCACATTTCTCTAAAATTCCATATTTCTTAGTCCGCAGAGGCGGACATCGTTTGTGTAGACGCGGTTTCCAACCGCCGAGGATTTCTTTAGCCCTTAAGAAAATTGATTGACTACTCAGTAGCCACAAACTTTTGAACCCTCGCCAGAATTATTTCTAATTCAGCGATGATTTTTGTAGCCCCCTCCACATCATTAGATTCGGCCCGACTTTGAAGCTGATCTGCCATATCGGGCATTAACCGCACCGCCGCCGTAGCGCTGACACCTTTAATTTGATGAGCGTGGCGGGCGAGTGTCTCCATATCTCCCGAGGCGATCGCCCCCTTAGCAGCTTCTAAATAACTAGCAGTATCCACCACAAAAGCTTGCAGTATTTCCCGCTCAAACTCTAAATCTGCGCCCGAAATTTCGTGCAAACGTGCCATATCGACTACCGATTCGATATCGGGATCAGAGTTTTGAAGTTCCTCCCCATTAAACTTGGGAGTTCCAATTTTTAGCTTGGCCGACCAATTTGCTAGTACCGATTTTAACTTTTCGATCGCAATAGGTTTGCTAATATAATCATCCATGCCCGCCGCCAGACACTTTTCTCGATCGCCCTTCAAAGCATTCGCCGTCATCGCAATCACCACCGTCTTTTGATGTGGCTCCATCTTCCCAGCAGCATCATCTGCCACTTCCCGGCGGCGCAATTCCCGCGTTGCTTCGTAACCGTCCAAAACCGGCATCTGACAGTCCATCAACACAATGTCATACTTTTTCAGAGCAACCATAGATAGCGCCTCTGCGCCGTTATTCGCGACATCCGCCGCGCATCCCAAAACTCTGAGTTGATTGAGACCCACTTTTTGATTAATTGGAGTATCTTCAACTAACAAAATCTTTAAACTCCCTAACTGCCGGTTGTCAATAGCTGAGGCTCGATTGGAGGTGGGATTTGCCAGCGGCTCATCAATCGGCGTCATCGGGGCGATCGCATTCGCCAAGCAATCAAATAGTCGGTGAGCTTTAACAGGTTTAGTTAAATACCCGCTAAAACCGCTATCAACCAAGCGTTTCGCCTCTGCAAGCTGAGTCATTGAAGTCAGTACCACCCAATGCGTCTGCTGCATTGCCGGCTCAGAAATCCTCAAGCGTTCGAGACTTCCCGCCACCATTTCCGGCAACTGAATATCAACCAAAACGATATCGTAAGGGGAATTAACGCTAACAGCTTTGTACAGAGATGCGATCGTCATCCAACCGTTCTCAACCTCCTCAACTTCCATTCCCCACAAAACAGCCATTCTCACTAGCACTTTTCGCACTGTCGGCTTATCGCTGGCAACTAACATTTTTCGCCCCGCCAGCACCGTTTCAAAATTCACGTCACACGCTGTCCCGACAGCGGTTAAATTTTCCGTAACTGTCGGCACAGTAAACCAAAAAGTCGAGCCTTGACCAGGGGTACTTTCCACACCGATTTGCCCATCCATTAACTCCACCAACTCCTTAGAAATAGCCAGCCCCAAACCTGTGCCACCGTATTTTCTTGTCGTAGAGGCATCAACTTGAGTAAAAGATTGAAACAGCTTTTTTTTGTCTTCGGGAGCAATCCCAATTCCTGTATCTGTGACTTTAAACAGCAGGAGCATAGAGTCATTGTTTTCTATTTTTAACGGTTCGATATTCTCTAAAATTTTCTGATTATCGCTACCTGCCAACAACCCAGGATTACTAGCATTAGCAACCTCAATTACCACTTCTCCTGCTTCTGTAAACTTAATAGCATTGTTGATTAAATTAGTGAGTATTTGCCGCAACCGCGCTGCATCGCCTTTAATTTGCAGCGGCACATCGCTGTCAATCAGCGCCACCACTTCTATACCTTTTGCTTGTGCTGGATTAGCCAACAAATCCAGCACTTCATCCAGACAGATACTGAGGTTAAATTCGATTGTTTCTAAGCGCATTTCTCCTGCTTCCAGTTTGGAGAGATCCAGAATATCGTTAATGATGGAGAGTAAATTTTGGCCGCTGAGTTTCAGCGTCTGTACAAAGTCAAGTTGTTCGGGAGTAAGATTTGTTTTCAGCAGCAAATCAGTCATCCCCATCACTCCATTCATCGGAGTGCGGATTTCGTGACTCATATTTGCTAAAAATAGCGACTTCATTCGAGATGCTTCTAGGGCAGCTTCTCGGGCCTGCTGCGCTTGTTCAAAAAGAGTAGATTGCTGAATGGCGATCGCCAACTGCACGCTCAACCTTCCCAGCAAATCCATCTCAGAATCAGTCCAAACACGCGGAGCGTTGCACTGATGGGCAATCAGCAATCCCCACAACCGATTTTGACTCGTTTCCAAACTCCTTCCCGGCAGTTCACTTCGAGTTTCCGGCGAATATTCGGCTGCCAACCCCTGACTTTCATCCCCTATAAAAATTGGTACAACTAAATTAGCCCTTACCTGCAAACTAGCAAGTAAATCTCGGTGTTCCTCGCTCAAATTTGCCGTATAAATATCTGCCATTGCTTGAATTGTTCCTGCACTGTACAGCCATACAAAACTTTCCCCAAAGGATGTTCTTTGAACTTTTCTGCCCAGCAGTGGCATCCAATCATCCCCTACAGATTCCACAACAACCAGCGCTGTTTCCTCGGACTCAAAACGATAAATTACGGTGCGGTCAGTGCCCAGCAACTGCCGCACTTCTTGTACAGCAGTGCTCAGAGTTTGAGTGAGGTTGAGAGACTGCCGGACTCGCTGGGCGATCGCCGAAACCAGCCGTTCTTGTTCTGCTTGTTCGCGCAGCCTTCTCTCAGCTTGCTTGCGTTCGGTGACATCGCGAATTACCGCAGCAAAGCACAGCGGTTCGGTGGTTTGAGGGTGCTTGACCAGAAAAGCATTCATCACAACATCAATGGGTTGTCCGGTGGCCAAGTGCTGCATTTGACCTTCGCCTTGCCACTGGCCATGACTGATAATTGTTGGTAAAATCTCTTGACTGAATTTCTGTTGAAAATAGGGCCCAATATAATCCCATATCTCCGTATAAAGCACTCCCAAAAGATTCTCTACACCCACCAGTTTTCGTCCGGCTTCGTTGACAAACAGCGTTTGGCCTTTCAGGGTAGCCATACCGATAAAATCGCTGCTGTTTTCAATCAGCGACACAAATTTTTGCCGTTCTTCTTCTCCTTTTTTGCGTTCGGTAATGTCGCGCTTGACGCAGACATGACAAATTACATCGTCGGCGTTGTTAATCACAGAGTATGCCGCAACGTCGATCGCCAGCGTCTGGCCGCCTTTAGTGGAGTTAGTAATTTCGCCCCGAAAACTTCCTGTTTTTGCTAAACTTTGGGCAATTGCCAAAAAGCGCTCCCCCGCAACCAGCGGCGAAGCTTCTGCTTCTAATTCCGCGTCTGTGTATCCTAGAAGTGTTTGGTGAGCAAGATTTTGTTCGACGAAAAACCCGTCAGCATCGATAATGACGATCGCATCGTTGGAGTTTAAAAATATTTCTCGGTAAAGTTTTAGTTTTTCCTCAGCTCGCTTGCGTTCGCTGATGTCTCTTTTGACACTTACATAACAAACTACATCCCCAGCATCATTTAAAACCGCAAAAGCCGAAACCTCGACCTCAACTGTTCCTTCTTGCACAGCCTTAATAAAGGTCATTTCGCCTCGGTAACTCCTAGTTTCTGCCAAGCTTTGCATTACCGAGGCAAATCCCTGTTCTCCCATGTGAGTTGCCGGGGTTTTTCCCCACAATTTAGACGAACTGTGGCCCAGCAAAGCCGTGTGAGCTTGATTTGTTTCTAAGTAATAGCCTTGGGCGTCTAAGATCGCGATCGCATCGTTGGATTTCAAAAAGATTTGTTGATAAAGTTGCAGCTTCCGTTCAGCTTGTTTCCGGGCGCTAATATCTGTGAACAAGCCGTAGTAAACTATCTCCCCCGATGCTTGAAATTCGGGCTGGGAAGCTCCTTGCACCCATTTAAGTTTTCCTGACGGAGTGACAATTCTTCCTTCCCAGCGCCAAGGCTGCAAATTTTCAGCAGAAAGCGTCACCGAGTTGAGAAAATCATCTCGATCTTCGGGATGAATCATGTCAACAATTACATTAAAATTCTGCTGAGCAGCCTCTGGTTCTATTTCATACAATTCTCGGCAGCCCGCGCTCACAAACGAGAAGACCATTGAGCCGTCTGGATGCAAGTCAATTTGATATACCGTACCGGGTACGCTAGCAGTAATTTTTTGCAGTTGGGCTTGGCTTTGATTCCTGGCTTCATCTGTGGCCTGCAATTGACCAATCTCTCTAGAAAAACCCAAAACCCCAAATATATTACCCTCTGCATCGCACAGTGGCACTTTTTGCGTGTCAAAGATGTGCTGTTTGCCACCTTCAAAGACGATCGCCTGGTAGGGATTGCGAACCCTCTCCCCAGCCAGCACAGCTCGATCTTCCTCGCGGATGCCCCTAATTTTGCCGTTGCGATCGCCAAATACTAATTCGGCACAAAACCCTAATTCAATATCATCTTTGCCGATAATTTCCGCAACATTTTTGCCCACATATTCAGCAAAACTTTGATTGACAAAAATGTATCTAAAGTTTCTATCTTTCGCAAAAACTCTGTCCGGAGCCTCGTCCATTACAGCCCGCAACAATAGTTCTTGACTTGCCGAATCCAGAGCAAAATTATTTTGAAGTTGAGCCTTGACACTGGTCGTTTTAGTTGCTAGAATATTTAACTGTTTTGCACAAATTTGAGCGACCGTGTGGAGCAAACAAAGGTGTTCCAAATTAAAAGCAGTTGGCTGCTCTGCACCAATGAAAAATACTCCCAACAATTCTTCACTTTCATCTGGGTTGGCTGGTGCCATCAAGACCGACTGAAACTCAGCAATTGGTGGCGGAGCGATGTTGTGCGCCCACTCCCGATTGCCGGCGAGCCATTCAGCGCCAGCAGCTTGCAAGCGCCCTTCAATTTCGGCTTTGGCGCCAGCAGTTAAGGGCTGTAAGTGTTGCAGGTATAGTCGATCGTCCGGTAGCGTCAAAATTGCGATCGTCTCTGTGGGAATGAGGCGATCGAGATGTGTCAGACACGCAGACCAAATTTCATCAGCGCCAGCCGCGAGTTGTATTTTCTCCGTAAGTTCGTTGAGAACTTGCAGTTCCAAGGTACGCTGGCGGACTTTTGCTTTGAGGCTGGCGGCTAGGATTTGCATAGTGCTCACCACGCTGGTTTGCTTATATTATAATTATTAATTTTTAAACTTTTTCAAACAATCATCTTAAAATACATCCGCCGAAAAGACAACTTTTTTATATTGAAATTACCTTCAACCGATAAAATAAAGCGTGCGATCGGGAGCAAATCGGCACCGCAAAGCACCAGGTTCGCTCCCGAAGCGAGATTAAACGGCGAAGTTATCCCATTAAAATCACGTTATCGATGACGTGAATGACGCCGTTATCAGCTTCGATATCCGCAGCGACAACTGTAGCATTTTTCACCTCAAAACCGTCAGAACAATCAATTTTAATCGGCGAACCTTCCAAGGAAGTAACAAAACCGAGTTTTGCCAAATCAGCTTTCATAAACTTGCCAGAGACGACATGAAACATCAAAATCCTAGTCAGTTGGGGAACGTTCTGCACTAGGGTTGTGATAGTTCCCGGCGGCAATTTCGCAAAAGCATCGTCATTGGGTGCAAAGACAGTAAAAGGGCCCGGACTTTTGAGCGCATCTACTAAATTAGCTACTTGCACGGCTGTTACGAGGGTTTGGAACGAACCCGCACCTACGGCAATATCAACAATATCAGGCATTGTGTTTTACCTCATCTGGGAAAAAAGTTCTATTAAGTATCGTAAACTGAGGCGGGCAACAATACCTAGTGTCTTTTTTGAAAAATTGGTAATTCTTTTGTAGTGAGGACTTCAATCCTCAGATTTTTGATTAGGAGTTCAGTCCTCACTACAAAGCTAATAATATAGGACTTACAGATGGGGCCCAGAAACCGGGTTTTTTACGAAAATACTTCGTTAAAACCCGCAGATTAGGTAAAAAACCCAGTTTCGAGGTGTCGGAGTGCGTAAGTCCTGTAATAGTTATTTTACCAGATATAATATTACTAACCGCTTGGCAATTTAACGGCGCGGTGCTTTTCAAGTGCTACAAGACTGCTGGCGATTGTGATACCAAAACCTCGGTTTCTAAATCTGCTACTTGAGCATTTAGGTTTTCTCCCTTGTGAATGCTAAAACTGCCGTACAAAATTGAAATTTCAAAAATGTCTGTAGTAATCACCGCAGGCTTGCGGTGTTCCCGCTCGCCCAAAGAAATTCCGAAGAATTCAGCTTCCAGTTCGCCAACTGCCTCTTCATCCTGTACAGTCCAACTAATATCGCGACAGTCTTTGAATGCCAACATATAAGGCAATCTTTCTTCGGGATTGTAGACGCATTCAATTAATACTTCGTTTCCCCATAAAGATACGTTTACTTGGGTGATTAAAGATGTAAAACCACCCAATCCAAGCAAGTTATAGTCATCCTTCCAATCACTCATTTAATTTTTCTCCCGTATTGTGAGGACCTGGAATTAAATTACCCTATTCATCTCGCGTTCGCAATAAATTACCATCTCTATCGAGACGGAAACCTTTGTTGATATTTCTTCCATCTGAGCCATATTTCGGTGCAGGCGTTCTAATCAATTCACCGTTAGGACGGATCGTTACTGTTGACTTCTCAAAAAATTTATATGCAACATAACCATCTCTAGTAGTTCTGATTTCGGCACCCAATCCGCGCAAAAAATCATCGACTTCTTGGCGAGTCATCCCGGTTAAGTCTCCAAACTCAGATGCAATTCCATTTCCTCCAACTCCCTGACTCGGCACGCAAGTCTCCTCACCAACCATTGCCTTTTCGAGTTTAGCACATTACCTTTTGCAAGTAGCTACGCAATACGCTTGTGATACCAAAACCTCTGTTTCTCAACTCATTCCCAAGTCTTTTATCTAAAATCTCACAGCTAACATCGAAATTACTAAACGACTGCTTGCGCTTGTGATACCAAAACCTCTGTCTCTAAATCTTCAGCATTGAGGTTTTCTCCCTTGTGAATGCTAAAACTGCCGTACAAAATAGAAATTTCAAAAATATCAGTATGAATTAAAGCTGCTTTCCGGTGCGCGTCTTCACCTAAATGAAAACCAATCAAATCAGCTTCAGGATCTTTGACATCTTCAGGATGGAACACCTCCCAACTGATGTCTCGGCAGTCATGAAATACTATGCTATAAGGCAATCGATCGCCTGTCGGATCGTAAATACATTCAAATAAAATTTCATTTCCCCACAAAGACACATTGACATTTGTGATGAGGGATGTAAGTCCACCTAAATTAAGCAAGTTGTAGTCATCGGGCATATTAATTACTCACTTTTTCTCCAGTATTGTGCGTCCCAGGAATCTTATTGCCAAATTCATCGCGTGTTTTGACCAAGCTGCCATCTTTGTCAAGACGCAAACCTTTGTTTATTTTTCGGCCATCGGAACCGTATCTGGGAGCTGGGGTGCGTACAACTTCACCATCAGGACGGATATTGACTCGCGAACGATCGGCAAATTCGTATTCAAGATAACCCCCTTCAGTAGTTCTGATTTCTGCACCCAGCCCGCGCAAAAAGTCATCGACTTCTTGGCGAGTCATCCCGGTTAAGTCTCCAAACTCAGATGCAATTCCATTTCCTCCAACTCCCTGACCCGGCACACAAGTCTCCTCACCAACCATTGCCTTTTCTAGTTTAGCACATTACCTTTTGCAAGTAGCTACGCAATACGCTTGTGATACCAAAACCTCTGTTTCTCAACTCATTCCCAAGTCTTTTATCTAAAATCTCACAGCTACAATCGAAATTACTAAACGACTGCTTGCGCTGGTGATACCAAAACCTCTGTCTCTAAATCTTCAGAATTTAGTTTTTCTCCCTTGTGAATGCTAAAACTGCCGTACAAAATTGAAATTTCAAAAATATCAGTATGAATTAAAGCTGCTTTCCGGTGCGCGTCTTCACCCAAATGAAAACCAATCAAATCAGCTAATGGTTCTTTTACTTCCTCTTCATCATGCACCTCCCACATAATTTCTCGGCAGTCTTGAAAAACTAAAGAGTAAGGCAATTGATCGCCTGTAGGATCGTAGATACATTCCAGTAATACTTCATTCCCCCACAAAGACACATTGACATTTTTCACGAGGGATGTAAGTCCACCTAAATTAAGCAAGTTGTAGTCATCAGGCATATTAATTACTCACTTTTTCTCCAGTAATGTGCGTATCAGGAATCTGATTGCCAAATTCATCGCGTGTTTGGAGTACGCTACCATCTTTGTCAAGACGCAAACCCCAGTTTATTCTTCTACCATCGGAGCCATATCGCGGTGCCCGCAGGCGAACAACTTCACTATTAGTGCGAATTATGACTTTTGACCTGTCAGAAAATTTGTATTCAACATAATTTCCTGAAGAAATTTTTACCTTAGCACCCAATCCGCGCAAAAAATCATCGACTTCTTCGCGAGTCATCCCGGTTAAGTCTCCAAACTCAGATGCAATTCCATTTCCTCCAACTCCCTGACTCGGCACGCAAGTCTCCTCACCAACCATTGCCTTTTTGAGTTTAGCACGGTTGAAGAATGGGAACAAGGAAGTTCGGCAACGGATTCGCTTTCTGAGGATGTAACGGAAGAAGGAAGAAGGAAGAAGGAAGAAGTTCGGCAACGGATTATGTAACGGATGTAACGGATGTAACGGATGTCAGTCCGAGGGAAGTCGGAAGAAGGAAGAAGGAAAGATCATTCCTCAAACTCGCAATGCCCAATGCTTTTCGGCCCAATTATCAATTCCCAATGACCAATAATCAATTCCCAAAACAAATAGGGGGTGCGTTGCGCCCCCCTACTCATTAACTAACTAAAGTAGGAAACAATTATTAGCCACCGATTTGAACTTTAACCACGCGGTTCTTTTCCGCTTCCGCTTTGGGCAAATTCAGGTGCAAAACTCCATTTTTGTACTCAGCTTGTACGCTGTCATTTTGAACCCGTGCGGGTAGGGGAATCACCCGGCGAAACGAACCGTAGCGGAACTCAGAGCGAGTCATGCCTTTATCTTCACTCTTAGTTTCCAGACGGCGTTCGCCACTGATAGCAACAGCTTCTGCGGTTACTTGTACGTCCAAATCCTTAGCTTCCATGCCCGGAACTTCTAATTTAAGGTGGATGGCTTCGGGAGTTTCATCGAGTTCGGCGGGGGGTACAAAAGCAACACCGTTAGATGCGCGATCGGTTGCCGGTGTCAAGCTATCAAACAACCGATTCATTTCTCGCTGCAAGGAGTCCATTTCCCGCAAAGGTTCCCAACGAATAAGTGCCATAACTAATACCTCGACTATCTGAAGTTTTTAGGGGTTGAGAAACACTTGACTCAACTTGTATTTAATATATTCCAGCTCCCGAAACTGGGGGAGTCGGTTTTCCGCAAAAAGGCCGATCGCATTTCCGAACATTCGCGATCGATATTGTAAAATCATCAAAAGGGGCGGGTATCCGATCCAACCGGAACCCAGCAATTTTAGATTTTAGATTCGAGCGAGGAATTCCCATCTAAAATCTAAAATCGAAGGTTCGATTAACTCCACCGCGAATGCTGATAAGAAGCGTAGGTATCAAACAAAGCACCCACCAAACCAAAAGTTAGACCGATAACGAAAAAACCCTGGAGGGGACAGCCGCTGCCGAAAGTAGCTAAGAACTGCAAAATCAGCTCTTCTCCAGAACGACCAACTCCTTGGAGAGCAGGCACGAAGCCAATCAGCGAAAAGCTAGTCAATCCTGCGCCGATTAACAATACGGGGGCGACAAAGCTCAACAGGCCCGTCAGCAGTACAGAGCGAAGAAAATTGGGAAAAATGCTCATAAGAGTCAGTAAATTCAGCTAAACTGCCGAAAGGTACAAGCAAACAAAACTTGTCCTTTTCTACGATAGGCAGCGATCGCCCTCAGTGGCCGGTTCTGTCAGAAATCTTAAATGTTAGAGAAAAAACTTGTTTAAGATTTGTAGATAAATTTCATTTTTGGCAGTTGTTCTATACTCGAAATCCCCTTGAGCACCACTACATCTTCCAGCCTCAGTTTGTGGAGTCAGCGGTTGCTGGCAGCAGCTTTATTGGGCGGCCAAGTCATGCTGCACTTGCTGAGGGGCAAAATTCACCGCCGCAACACCCTCGACCAAATGGCAGCAGTCGGCCCGGAATCTCTGCTGATTGCTTTGCTGACTGCGGGTTTTGTCGGCATGGTATTTACTATTCAGGTAGCGAGGGAGTTTATTAACCTCGGTGCAGGCAATGTCGTCGGTGGCGTTTTGGCTTTGTCTTTGACGCGCGAACTCGGCCCCGTCTTAACAGCCGTAATCGTGACGGGACGGGTAGGTTCGGCTTTTGCAGCGGAAATCGGCACGATGCAGGTAACAGAACAGATAGATGCCCTGCTGATGCTCAGAACAGACCCGATCGACTATTTAGTAATTCCCCGCGTCCTTGCTTGCTGCTTGATGCTGCCAATTTTAACTATCATGTGTCTCGTCACCGGCGTCGCGGGCGGACTGCTGATTGCTACGACGATGTACGGCATCTCTCAAAGCGTGTTTTTAGAATCAGTCCGCAATTTCCTGAGTCTGTGGGATATTTGCAGCGCGGCAATTAAGGCTTTTGTATTCGGTGGTTTGATTGCTGTAATCGGCACTAGCTGGGGTTTGACCACCACCGGCGGGGCAAAAGGCGTCGGCCAATCGACTACTACGGCGGTGGTGACGGCTTTACTGGCTATTTTTATTGTGAACTTTTTCCTGACTTGGCTGATGTTTCAGGGGACGGGCTCTAGCGTACTCAAAGGCTTGTAAGCTAGGAAACGGTAAAATATAAAGTATTGACAAAATTCGTTTAACTTAAACCCGTGAATAGCACTGCCTCTTCGACTGCGCCGGCAAGTACGATCGAACTCGCCCCGAGTTATGCCATTCCCCTAGTCCTGGTACTGGCGGGCCTAGCGCTGCTGTTCGTGCAGAAGTGGGTGAGTTTGCCACTTTCGCTGTTCGGCTTGTTTCTGATGTACCAAGCTGCCACCATCCGGCTGCAATTTACCCCAACTGATTTGGACATTTATCGATCGTCCAACTTAATCCGCCGCTTTCCTTACCGAGAATGGCAAAATTGGCGGATATTTTGGCCCGCTGTGCCGATTTTGTTCTATTTCAAAGAAATTAACAGCATTCACTTTCTGCCGGTTCTGTTCGATCGTAAAATGCTACAGGCTTGCTTAGAACAGCGCTGTCCCCGTCAAGACTAAAAAAGTTGTTAATTTTAAATTTTTAACTTTTCCGTGCCCACGCCGAACAAAATTTCCCATGAATTCAGACGAATCTCCAACCCAAGAACCGCAACCACAACCAGTCGCCCCAAGCGGTGACGGCGAAGTCGATTTACCCGTGAATGAGACGGAGTACCAAGTTCTATCTCAAACACGAGATTTGTGGATCGACGAAAATGAACTGCCAGCCCAACTCCCGCCGGAAACAGACCCGCCGCTGGACGAGGAAGATGCCGAAATCGCCCAATTCGTGGACGAAGCAGGCGCAATCGCCCAAATTCCACCCAACACCGACGAGGCCGAATCAGAAAGTCCGATCGCTCAAATCGAGCCTCCCACAGACTCCCAGCCAACAGCAATCCCAGAAACGGTAACGCACATCCCAGAAAATATTACCGAACAGTTGGCAGAGAGAGTCCAAGAATTGCAGCAGCAAGAACAAGCTTTGACTGAAAAAATTGCCACATTGGAAGCCGACAAAGCCAATGCTATAGAAGCGTTGGGCCAGGCTCAAGCATCGATCGGGCGTTTGGTACAAGACGGCTTGATTCAACTAGATCAGCGCAAACAAGCGCTACAAATCGAAGTAGAAAAACTAGAACGCCGGCGCGATCGAATTCAGAAGGAAATGCGAACCACTTTTGCCGGCGTTTCCCAAGATTTAGCAATTCGAGTTCAGGGTTTCAAAGACTATTTAGTAGGGAGTTTGCAGGATTTGGCCGCCACCGCAGAACTCTTAGATTTGACACCGCCAGTGCAAGAGACACCACAGCGAACTGCTGCTGAGGAGTCTCAATCCTCAGCACCGGTAAATCCCAAATTTGCCGAACAGGGATTTCAAGAACAAGCCAAACAAATTCGCCGCACCCTCGATCAATACCGTACTGTCCCCGACTACTACGGCCCGCCTTGGCAACTCCGCCGCACTTTTGAACCCATCCACGCAGAACGAGTTTCTAACTGGTTTTTCACTCAAGGAGGAAGGGGTGCTTTGCGGACTATGGGTTCGCGCTTGCAAAATATCTTGATTACTTCGACAATTATTTCTGTACTCAGAAGCGTCTACGGCGGACGGGTGCGGACTTTGGTGCTCGCCAACAGTCCCGAACGTTTGGGAGAGTGGCGCCGGGGTTTGCAGGACTGTTTGGGCATTACTCGCAGCGATTTTGGCCCGGAAAGGGGGATTATTATGTTTGAGTCTGCGGAGGCTTTGGCTCAAAAAGCCGATCGACTGGTGAAAGATGGTAAATTGCCACTAATTGTCATTGATGAAACTGAGGATTTAATTAGTTTGTCAATCCTGCAATTTCCGTTATGGCTGGCCTTTGCTGCCGATCCGCAAACTTTGACGACTGCTAAGGATTTTTGAGCAAGTCCGGGCGAATATAATTCGCTGCTATACAAACTTTCGTCCGCCTGCGCGGACTGAAGAAACTCAGAGGGAAATTGACCGGAATTGGTTGTTCCTTCTTCTTCCTTCTTCCTTCTTCCTTCTGCCTTCTTCCTTCTGCTGTACACGAAATATCAAATTAAAAAATGGCTAGCTGGATAATTTTAAATGGCGCATTGCTAATAGCAGCTTATCTGCTGGGTTCGATTCCTACGGGGTACGCCTTGGGGAAATGGATGCTAGGAATTGATATTCGAGAGGTTGGTTCGGGTTCGACTGGTGCGACTAACGTACTGAGGACTTTGGGGAAGTGGCCGGGGTTGGGGGTTTTGTTGGTTGATGTGTTGAAGGGGGTAAGTGCGATCGTCCTAATCCGCTACATTTACTCTCTCACTTTTACCAGCCAGCTAGCAACCGCGGCAGGTTTAGAAAATACTGCAACTCTCCTCCCTTGGATGGCAACTTTGGCCGGTTTCTCTGCTGTTTTGGGCCACAGCAAATCAATCTGGCTGGGGTTTACCGGCGGTAAATCTGTGGCTACGAGTTTGGGAGTTTTGCTGGGTTTGTACTGGCCAGTTGGTTTGGGAACTTTCGGAATTTTCGGGATAGTATTTGCGGTGTCGCGAATTGTTTCTTTAAGTTCGATTATAGGGGCAATTAGCGTTGCTGGATTGATGTTTGCTTTACATCAGCCGCTGGCTTATGTATTGTTTGGAATTGCGGGCGGTGTGTTTGTAATTGTACGGCACCGGAGCAATATTCAGCGTCTGTTGAATGGTACGGAACCGAGAATTGGGCAGAAATTGGAAACAGCAGCTAGCGATTGATATTACCCACAGTCAGGACACGGCACTACAATTAATCGGGTGATGGTTACATCCAAGCCAGGAAGATTGATTATTTTGCGGTAGGGAAACGGCATTGCCGTGTCCTCCGTTGCTGAATTAGTCCTAGATACAGAAACCTGGTTTTTTACGGAAATAGTGCATTTTAGCCTTTAACACTGAGGAAAAACCCGGTTTTTTTGGTATTGATGCGTAATATTATGTCCGATCGATCGCCCATAATACAATTGCCGGGGCGGGTTTGTGAGATTGTCCGTTTTTGGCAAATATTATTGGTGAACCCGCCCCTACAGGAATCAGGGTAATCGACCGGACATGATATAACTCCTGTGAATGTAAAATGCGATCGCCTTTTTAGAACCCAGACAAATTCGGCGAAGTCGGGGATTTGGGTATAGCGCTTAATAAAATCCCTAAAATTTTTCCGACATCGCTCAGATAATACTCGATCGCATCAATAGAAACAATATTGCCCTCTAACTTCAAAAATCTCCACACAGTACCCGATGTCACGGCTCCATAAATGATGGGAATCTGATTTCCTTCTTCCTCATTAAATAACTGAGCCGCTAACATCTCCGCTGCACACTGCCCGAAACCAGCCTTAATATCTTCTTTTTTAGCTTCAACAA
Organism: Microcoleus sp. T3_B1; assembly: GCF_036700445.1. Classification (NCBI taxonomy): domain Bacteria; kingdom Bacillati; phylum Cyanobacteriota; class Cyanophyceae; order Oscillatoriales; family Microcoleaceae; genus Microcoleus; species Microcoleus sp. T3_B1. Next base: position 127,135 of record NZ_JAUBOX010000003.1, on the reverse strand, counting down.
GGGTAATCACAGGGGCGCTGATAAACAGCCGTTCCGCTGACAAACTCATTAAAAAATCACAGGTTCCATTTAATCCTTTTTCAGGAGCTACATTAAACTCGGAACCTGAAAATAAACCAATCTGATAATTTAACTGCCGCCTAACTTCAAGTAAAATTGGTGCAATAATCAGTTCGGATCGAGCTTTTTCCGTATTTATATCTACTGCTAATGCTGCGTTTTCTTTCAACGCTACTTTCAGGATTTCGCTAGATTCTACTTCTGATATATCGGCAAACAAATCTTGATTTTCGTTAAGAGTTAAGTCAAATTGCTTGACAAGTTCCTTCAGCTTGAAGTCGCTATAAGCCATCTTAAATTCTCTGTTTTTATTTACCTAATTCTTGAGAACGCAAACAAGCTGCTTTCACTGCTTCGATTAGGGCAGAACGAAAGCCGTTACTCTCTAATTTAGCAATTCCCGCAATAGTTGTACCGCCGGGACTCGTAACTTGATCTTTCAATTGTGCCGGGTGCATTCCCGTTTCTTGCATTAGCTTCGCTGTACCAAATACTGTTTGTAAAGCTAATTGAGAGGCGATCGCCCGTGGCAGTCCTGCACAAACTCCGCCATCTGTCAAGGCCTCTATCAAAATTGCTACATAACCAGGCCCGGAACCCGAAAGCCCAGTCACCGCATCGAGCATACTCTCAGGTACTTCTACCACTTCTCCCACGGCCTGAAAGATGCGCTTTACCAATTCTAAATCAGCCGGTTGCACGAGTTTTCCCGGAGCGATCGCGCTCATTCCCGCCCCTACCGTTGCCGGAGTATTCGGCATCACCCGCAGCACTCCCCGCCCCGGAAAAGCTGGTTCGAGCTTGCTGAGTGGCACTCCTGCCAAAATCGACACTACCAGCGCTTCTGGCTGGGAATTAGCCGTTTCTCCATTATTTCCTTGTTTGCGATCGGCCGCCACCGCCAACTCCAAAGCTACCGTATCAAAAACTTGCGGTTTAATCGCCAAAAACAGCACTTCTGTAGCCGCAGCAACTTCTAGATTGCTGGCTGTTGTTCCAATCCCGTATTTGTTAGCCAAAAACTCGCGGCGCTTTACCCCAGGCTCGCTCACCAATATTTCTGAAGGCAAATAAACTTTTTGTGCTATTAAGCGGGATAAGAGAGCTTCTCCCATTACCCCACCGCCGATCGTACCAAATTTTATGTTAGTCATTAGTCATTAGTCATTAGTCATTAGTCATTAGTCATTAGTCATTAGTCATTAGTCATTAGTCATTAGTCATTAGTCTACAGTGCTACCTTGTAGGGTGCGTCGCCCGCAACAATCTACAAGTTTTCTCGAACATCTGAAAGCGACGCACCTTACTATTTTATGCTAGTCATTAGTCATTAATTATTAGTTGCCATTAGTTATCAGTCAACTGTCTTAGCTAAGAGTTAAGCGCCCAGAACTTGCAGAATACAAAATTCAGGAGCTGGCTAGTTAAAAGCTTACTGGCTAATAACTAAAGACTAAAGACAGATGACTAATGACTAATAACTGCTGACTAATAACTACTGAGCTACTGGAGCTTGTTCTGCCGGCCAGACTGTCGGTGCAGGAGCAGCAGCACGAGGGCGTCCTTGAGCAGGAGGCACTTCGTGAACCACACCAGACTGAGTTCTCACCTGCACGCAGCTAGGCGTAAACAAGAAAATACTTTCGCCAATTCGCTCTTGATGACCGTCAAGGGCATAAGTACCGCCCGCCACAAAGTCCACAGCTCTTTGCGCTTGGTCTGGATCCATCACCGTCAGGTTCAAAACCACAGACTTCCGTTCCTTAAGGGCTCGAATTGCTGCCGGCATCTCTTCAAAAGTGCGCGGCTCCATTACTACTACTTCCGAAATCCCGTTCATAGCTCCAGGCATTCCAATCACGTTATTCATTACTGACCCTACTCCCCCGGTTGGTGCAACGACATCCATACCTGTCGATCCTACTACTGACCGCTCTCGCATTCTACGATTTTGACGACGTTCTTCTTCGGCTGCTGCGACGGCAGCGGGGTTGGGTTCAGGCGCTTGGTAAAAGTTCTGATACCGCTCCCCTTCAGTTTCGTCGTATACGTCATCGTACTCAGGCTCATTGTTGATGCCTACAAAATCTCGCAGTTTAGAAAAAATATTCATGATTCACGCTCCTTCACGACTTTGCTGCCCCGACTATACTCGCGTTGCGCGTTAGTCGCGGGTGGCTGACTATTCTATATTTAACCCAAATTGTCTTTATCAGAAGATTTCAATTATTTATCCCCTCCTAGAGCCAAATAAGGTTTGTCCTAGCCGTACCATAGTAGCACCTGCTTGAATTGCCAAATGATAATCTCCCGACATCCCCATCGAGAGCTGCTGCATTTGAATGCAGGGCAAATTTTGCTGCTGGATTTTCTGTGCAAGTTCGCGAGTGCTGTTAAATAATTCTAGGATTTGCGAGTCATCTAATCCCAGCGGAGGAATTGTCATCAAACCTTGAATTTTGATATGCTGACATTTGTTGAGCTCTGGAAGGTCGGCAAGCAGTTCTGGAACGCTCCAGCCGTATTTGTCCGGGTCGGGCAACATTTTGACTTGCAGGCAGACTTGGGGAGAGCAGGACATTTCCCCCGCCAAGCGCGAAAGTCGCTGAGCGAGTTTTAAATTGTCGAGAGAGTGAATCCACTGGAAATGCTCTAGGGCCTTGGCGGCTTTGTTGGCTTGCAAGTGACCGATCAAGTGCCAGTTGATATCCGGTAAATCTTGCAGTTGGCTTTGTTTTTCGGCAGTCTCTTGAACCTTACTCTCACCAAAATCCCGGATACCGGCCTCGTATGCTTCGCGGATAGCATCAGTCGGTACCTGTTTGGTAACGGCAATTAACCGCACTGATTCCGGCAAGTGTTGGCGAATGCTGTTAATTCGAGAGGCTATGGTCATGGGTGCTCAACGCTCTTGACGGGAGGGAAGGAAAATTTAGACAGTTACCAATTACAAAATTACTGATTTTCGTTATTGAAATGTGCGCTGGTGAATGGTCTGCAATTGGTCGTACTCCTGATATTGACCGCTGCGACGCAGGGTTCGCAGGCGAATTTCGACCATCAGGCGAGCGTCGGAGCGACTGATTGGTTCAAATCTCAGCCCCCCAGGGCCATTTGTCACCAAAAAAAACAGGCGCTGGGCGTATAGGGTGGTAAATAATTCTTGGCTGTCTTCAACCTGGGATACCCTGAAGAGGAGCCCAAAGTTTGGATGATTCAGGTAGGTTTCGGTAGTCATTAACACTCACAATCGATCAATTTTAGATTAAAGATTTAGATTTTAGATTTTAGTTTCGCTCGATCGCCCGACGGCGTTGTTTGAGAGCGGGGTACAAAGGGCGATCGCCGTAGCCGTGCAATAGTCTCCGTCGTGGCTGAGGCTTAATTGCCACTGGCAATTTCCCCAAACAGAGGCTTGTGCTGCTGCGGTTCCGTGCAGTTGCACATTGGGAGCACCGTTTTCGGAGCGCCGAATTTCCACATCTGCATACCGTATTCCCCGCCATCCCGTGCCTAGAGCTTTGACAACGGCTTCTTTTGCTGCCCAGCGACCCGCTAGCTGGTTGCAGGAAACTCGATTCATTTTACCTTTAATGCTGCTGTGTTGAGAATTTAGTTGCCCGCAATCCCTTTGTTCGGCGGGTGTGTAAACTTTTTCGAGAAAGCGATCGCCAAACCGGTCTAATGCGGCTTGAATGCGCGGAACATATACGATATCTGTCCCAAGATAGATGTTCAAGGTCTGGGTTCTCTAAATATTTGCCTCCATTACTTTAGCAGGACTGTCGCGTACCAGACAAAACTTACTCAAATCTAGGCCCGTGCTCCAAACCCCGCTCGAATCCAGGGCTGTTTCATTCTCTTGTAGGGTCAATCCCTCGTGAAGAGCCCCGATATCTGAAACTCGAATCAGTCCTTCCCAATTCTTCAATCTCAAATCTAATCAATCAATCAATCAATCTAAAATCTAAAATCTAAAATCTAAAATCTTAACTGTCCCAACCCCAAACAAAGCGGGCGCTCCAGAGGATGAGCAAGCAGCCGAGGGCGATCCAGTCTCGGATTTTCAATTGCAACTGGTGCCATTCTACACGGTGTCGATCGGGACTGGTGAAGCCGCGAACTTTCATGGCGCTGGCTATTTGTTCAGCTCGCAGGAGCAAGTTTTCTAACAGCCGCTCCGCTATCATCAACCACACTTGAGCGGCGCTGCGAAATCCGAGTTTTTTCCAGTTTATCGCTCTGGTTCTGACCGATCGCACTAAATTTTGTATTTCTTCCAATACTAGGGGAATAAATCGCAAAGATAAAGTTAATGTTAAGGCTATTTCGGTAATAGGCCAGTTCAAGCGACGCAAGGGCTGCATTAAGTTTTCAAGGGCGGCGGTAATTTCTTCGCTGGCTGTGGTGAGAAGGTAGAGGTTGGTGCTGTAAATTACTGTGAAAAATAGGGTGCTGACGTTGATAGCTAAATCTAGGGATTTGCGGGTGATTTTAATCGGGCCTTGTTTTAATAAAACGTAGCGGTAGTTTGTGGGTTGGGGGAGTTGATTTGGGCTTTGGGCTTTGGGATTGGGGATTGGGGAGTTTGAGCCTAAGTTAAAAGGTTTATACCAGGGTTTTGGTTGGGGCGGGGGTGGAAGAGTTGCGGGCTGTTGGGAAAAGGTTAATTCGTCGGCGGGGATGCGGGGCTGGTGTTCTGCGGGGAGTCCGTCGGGGGCGATCGCGCTGAGGCAAAATATTAATAGGCAGAATAGCAGCAGCAGTCCCATTTGCTGTTTCCACACGCGCAGGGGAATGGCTGCTGTTAGTGTCAGTACGATTAACATTCCTACTAGCATCAGCCGCCAGATGGGATTGGCGAGTATGGGCGCAATCAGAAATGTCATCAACCAGGCTAGTTTTACGCGGGAGTCTAGCCGGTGAAGCCAGGTTACGGGTTGTTCTAGGTAAAGTCCTATGGGGAGCGATCTAAGTAAGTCCATTTGGGATTTTAGATTTTAGATTTTAGATTTTAGATTGTCGATTATTAATAATACTAATTTATTGAACCGCGAAGACGCGAAGGACGCGAAGCAAGACAAGAGAAGAAAGAGAATAGAATAGAAAAAAACGCAATTTGCTTTGATCGTTAAATTGCGTTTTTTATGGGTCTTCCGTACTTAGTGTACTAATTTATCTGAAATTAATGGCTTAAATTTTTACACAACCAGGATTTCCGGTCTTACTTTAGTTAATTTGGAGCCATTTTTTCCTTCGATTCATACATAGCTTGGGTTTTAACTACTTAAACTAATAGTTTGGCACACTAAGTACGGAAGAGCCTTTTTTATTGAATCGAAAATCGAAAATTACTTGACGCGCAGTGCTCTATTTGTTGTGCTCATTTCGGTGGCACGAACTTTTTTGCCTCTCCAAAGTAGCCGCATTGGTGTACCGGTAAAGCCGAGGTGTTTGCGGAATTGGCTTTCCATGTAGCGGCGGTAATTTTCTGTGAAGCGTTTGGGATCGTTGACAAATAGGGCGATTGTCGGTGGCTGCGATCGCACTTGAGTACCGTAATAGATTTTGCCTTGTTTTCCTTGGCGGGTAACTGGGGCTGAGTGCCAGGTTGTGGCTTCTTCTATGACTTCGTTAATGACGGCGGTAGTGACGCGGCGCTTGTGTTCGTCGGAGGCTTTGTCTACTAATTCAATGATTTTTTCAACACGCTGTCCACTCATGGCGCTAACAAAAATCATTTCTGCCCAGTCGAGGAAATAAAGTCGGGTTCTGACTTCTCTTTCGTACTCGTAGATTGTGTCGGAGTCTTTTTCTACGGCATCCCATTTGTTGACGACTATGATGCAGGCTCGACCTTCTTGGCTGATGCGATCGGCTAATTTTTGGTCTTGATCTGTAACGCCGTCAATTGCGTCAATTACTAACAGTATGACGTTGGCGCGGCGGATGGCTTTGAAAGCGCGGTTGATCCCGAAAAATTCTGCGCCGTATTCGACGTTTTTCTTTTTGCGAATTCCGGCTGTGTCGATCAGGCGGTAGGTTTTACCGTTGCGTTCTACTAAGGTGTCGATCGCGTCGCGGGTTGTCCCGGAAATCGGGCTGACTATAGCGCGATTTTCTCCTAGAAATGCGTTTAACAAACTCGATTTGCCGACGTTGGGACGACCGATAATTGCTACTTTAATTTCCTCAACTTCTGGTAATACTTCCGTGGGAAGATAAGTTATTAATTTGTCAAGCAATTCGCCGGTGCCGTTGCCGTGAATGCCGGAAACTGGGAAAGGTTCTCCGAGCCCCAATTGCCAAAAGTCTGCAGCTTGGGTGAGTCCTGTATTTTCGGATTCGCATTTGTTGACTGCGAGAATGACTGGGACTTTTTGCAGTCTCAGCCAAGATGCGATCGATTCGTCGCCGCCGGTGAGCCCTGTTTTTCCGTCAACTACGAAAATGGCTGCGCTGGCTTCTGCGAGGGCCGCCATTGCTTGTTCGCGAATTAAAGGCAGAAATTCTGTCTCGTCGTCGAATACTAGCCCGCCGGTGTCTACGACTTGATATTCCCGATCGCCCCAGTATGCTGGTCTGTAAGTGCGATCGCGCGTGATTCCCGGTTCGTCGTGGACGATCGCGTCTTGGGTGTTGGCTAAACGGTTGACGAGCGTCGATTTGCCTACATTGGGGCGTCCAATAATAGCAACTATAGGTAGAGACATAAAAGTAGCAGCAATAAGGCTGCGCCGTAATTTTGAGGTTTAGCCTTTTATTGTAAGCGAAACTGGCCCAGATTGTATGCGATCGGGCTGCATCGTGTATTATAGGCCCTCCGGGGCTGTGTGGCCCGCGCCGCGAATTCATGGCGACCTCTGGAAACGAGATAAAGAAGGCTCGGACTGTTAATCTGGATTACCAGAGCCTGGTAACGATAAAAGCTTGCTGCACCTTCTCTAAAAATTGCTAAATGGAACGACTTATTTCTGTATTCGGGTTAGCTGTTTTTGTCGGTTTGTCCTACGTCTTTTCAGTCGATCGGCGCGCTGTCAAGTGGCCGCCCGTATTGTGGGGAATTGCTTTACAGCTAATTTTTGCTATTTTGATTCTCAAAACTGCTCCGGGTTTGGCTGTATTTAAATTTTTGGGAGATATGGTGACGCAGTTTCTCAATTTTTCGGATGCGGGGGCAAAGTTTATCTTTGGAGATAATTTTGCAGAACACTTTATCGCTTTTAAAGTGCTGCCAACTATCATTTTTTTCTCTTCGTTTATCACCCTACTTTATCACTACGGCATTTTACAGCGAGTTGTGCAAGCAGTGGCATGGTTGATGATTAAAACCATGAAAACTTCTGGCGCCGAAACGCTTTCTTGTGCTGCGAATATCTTTATCGGGCAAACGGAAGCTCCTTTGTTAATTAAACCTTATTTGGCGGCGATGACGCTCTCGGAACTCCATGCTGTCATGACGGGAGGATTTGCCACAATTGCCGGCGGAGTCATGGCAGCTTATATTTCTTTTGGAGTACCGGCTCAACATTTAATTGCGGCGTCGGTGATGTCTGCACCAGCAGCTTTGGCTATTTCTAAATTGCTGTACCCAGAAACTGAAAAGTCGCTGACTGCTGGGGAGGTGGAGGTGAAGGTGGAACAGGTTTATGCTAATGCGGTGGATGCGGCGGCTTCGGGTGCTAGCGACGGGTTGAAGTTGGCGGCGAATGTGGCCGCGATGCTGATTGCTTTTTTGGGTTTGTTGGCTTTTTTTAATGCGCTTTTGGGGTGGTTTGGAGGGCTAATTAGTTTGCCTCAGTTGTCGCTAGAATTAATTTTTGCTTATTTGATGGCTCCGGTTGCTTGGCTGATGGGGGTGCCTTGGGCTGATTGTGCAGAGGTGGGGATTGTTTTGGGAAAAAAAACGATTTTGAATGAGTTTATTGCTTATTTAGATTTGATGGAATTGGTGAAACAACAGGCGATTTCTGAACGATCGCAAATTATCTCGACTTATGCTTTGTGCGGGTTTTCTAACATTGGTTCGATCGGGATTCAGATTGGGGGAATTGGCGCGATGGCCCCGCAGCGGCAAGGCGATTTGGCGAGGTTGGGCGTGAGGGCGATGATTGCTGGCTCTGTGGCTTGTTTTATGACTGCTTGTATCGCGGGGATGCTGATTTGAAAGTTTTGAGTTTTTAGTTAAGCTGTGCGGTGCTTATGGCGCACCTTACATTAACTCCAGTAAATCTTATTAAATAAAAGTTAAAAAACCCACCAAATTATTTGATGGGTGGTATTACTTTGATCATTGGCGAGGCAGGACATGGAATTTTAGCGATCGGCTATTATTGAAAACAAGCAGGAGTTTAGTTTTTGACGAAAGCTTAAAACAGCAGCTTAAAAATGGAAACTAAATTTCCCTCAAAGCTCAACACATTAGGTGGTAATATGGCTGTTCTGCAACTAGAAGACGGTAGAACATATACGGATATCCGGGCGATCGCGAGTCAACTGGCAGTTTTAAATATTGAGATCGATTCCCTGCCCACTAACGAAAATCCGGCGTTTCAAGAACTGCTCGTTCAAGACATTCTCAATGTTACAGAAAAACAGCAGATTCTCGCAGCATATAATAGTGAGTTTGAACAGTTTAAGCGCGCCAGCGGATATCGGTGGTGCGACTTAAAAGTGCTGCATCCAGGTTCGCAGCAGATTTACGCACTGATGACTCAAAGCGATCGCACTCATACCCACACAGATGCAGAAGTTCTTCACATTTTAGCTGGGGAATGCGTTTTTGGGTTTGTGTATTCTAACGGCTCTCAGGTACAATTAATGCTGCAAGCTGAAGAATACATTAAAGTGCCGGCTAATACCGAACATTGGTTTTATCTCACTCCGTCGCTGTACTTGAAAGCCTTGCAGTATTACACGAGTGCTCAAGGCTGGGTTCCTAAGTATACCAACAGGAAACTAAAAATTAAAAACTAAATGTATGGTGCGCTTCGGCGCACCTTCCTCTATCAAAATAGGCGATTGAAATGGCGACACTACAAACAAAGTCTCTCTATAAAAGACGAGGATTAAATGCTCTCTACTTCATTAGGTGCGGCCATTTCAATTTCTTCGCATCGCTGCAAAAGCGCTTCTATTTCCTGAGCTAAAAAAATTACTTCCGGCCAAGAAGAACCGTTGATTAAATCTTGAGCGTGAGCTAATTTGTTTCTCAATGCCTCTGCTGACTTTAAAAAACGCTCCCCGTAGCGTTTGGATTTGAGCCCCAGCCGATCGACTATTTCAGCCGAACTCAGGATTAAATCTCGCTTGTCGCAGAATTGCAGGTAATCGATTAAGTCAATTGCTTCATTTCTGGATCGCCCCAATTCCCAAAGGTGTTTTGCGGCTAAAATGCGATCGCCCTTAAGCAATTTCTGCCAAGAATCTTGGGGAAAGTAAATCCGCACTATCCGCAATAAATTCATTTCCAGAAGCGTCACCAATCCAAACAGCAGCATCCGCACTGGTGCTTTTTGTAAATCGCCGCAGGTAACAATCCCGTTGATCCTGTTGCTTTCCAATACAAATAATCTCGGTTTTTCTCGCAGCAGCGGCAGCAATTCCATCAAAGGAGTGGCGGCGGCAATTAATTGGGAGGGGTGAAAAATTTGCTGGTAGTCGCTGCACTTGCCTGTCTTTAAGTGCGATCGTTCTACATAGCCGCAAACCGTGCCGTTTTCTTCGATACCGAGCACGTCAAAATCGCGGGCCTCCATCCACGATCGCAATTTGGCGGCATCTTCGCAAGCGGGGACAGCTTTCAGCGGTTCCGCGAGGTATTTAACTGTAATGCTGTCTTTGAATAAATCCCGCAAGTCGGCGGAACTTGATTTTAAATGTTTCATCTCATGTCCGGTAATTTCATGGATCGTTGCGCGACAAAATGACAATTAATATTGTAACTGCCAGTAAAGACGCCGTATTACCGTGGGAGAATCTCTGTTTTGGAAAAAGGGTTTTTTAGAAGTGCGATCGTCCCCCTTGCACTCCTGTAAAATCAAAACAGAGATGCTGCCTTACCCAAGGCGAACTTAACGTTAAACCCATAGTCCGGCTCTTGTTGAAACCCCTGCCTCAAAGCTAAATTCCTCGCTATGAGGACTAATGAGTTCTTCAGTCCTCTTAAGAGGACTTTCGCTATGAGACAGGGAATTCATTCCCTGGCGGAATGCCGGGTGAACGGGAGGAATGGCGGACTAAAAGCTTAAGTTGACACTAATATGCCTTACCGTGTCCCTACAGATTTCATGATATTACTTACTGGCTAATTCCGGGCAATAATGATTGGCGGCAAGGGTGGTAATAATATCCGTATCGGCGAGAAAACTTTCTTTGGCAGTTGGATTTTCGATACTGACAGCTTGCCCGATCGCTCTTAATTTAACTTCCGGCAGAGAAAGTCCCGATTTTGCTTCCGCACACATTCTTTTAGCGGCCGCAATTTTTTGACCAGGGGCCCTTCGGATTGCTTGCAGTAAATTGTCCGTTGCTTCGGGAGAGTAGCTTTTTGCTAAGCGTTGATAGTCTTCGAGAAATTTCCCATCGTTTCCTGTCAGCTTAATGTCGGATTCTTGGGGCGAACACAACAAATTTAAGTTAATTACTTCTCCTACTGAATTGACAAGAAAACATCCTTCGCGTTCTTGGGCGCTCGCGCTTTGGTTGCTGGGTACAAATTGTATAATAATAACGGCGGACAGAACAGCAGTTAAACGCGAGTAATTTAGCATGGGAATTACGTGATATATTTGGGATTCTTAACCGCCGAATGCGGAGCAATGTGGTGTTTTTGAGTTAGAGCGTGTCCGGTAAATTAACCGAAATAATTGTAGGGGCGGGTTTCACCAACCATCTATACTTCTAACTAAAAATCTACATAAATCCGCCCTCCAAGCTGTCGGCAATTCAACAAAAATAATATCAGACGAACATTTCGTTGTCTAGGGAAGTTTTCATTAACAGCAAACATCCCCCTTGTGTGAGGGGCGAATGTGTGGAATCGGGAACCGATCGAATGTAGTCGCCTTGATGGCAAATTTCCCCTTCTACAATTAAGTCTCCTTCTAATACAAGCACTTCCTCCGAGGCAGCGTGTCGGTGCATGGGAAATGTTACTCCAGGTTCTAGGCGCATCAAGCAGGTAATTTCGCGCTTTTTTTTGTCAATGTAAAGCTTGCCGAACGAGACTCCCGGAACTCCATAAGATTTCCATTTGACATCGTGCGATCGCACTATTAAAGATGGAGTATTGTTCTCGGTTGGGGAAGTAACAATTGGCTTTATATTGCCTGATTCGGCCAGGGTGGGCGGCAGTTGGGCTATACGCTGGAACAGGCGGTTTTTGAGGTCGGGGGCGACAGGAACTGGGGGGGCTGTGTAGGCGATCGCGGCAATTGTGGATTCCAAAGCAGCTAATTCACTTGTAAGTTCTGGGGACTCTTTCAATTTCTCTGCAAATGCGCCACGTTCTGACTCGTCGAGGGTATCGAGAGCTTGAAGGGCTGCAAGGATTGTATACTCCTCGTCTGGCATCATTTCCATCTGTTTTCCGCCATTAATTGTAATTCAGCCTAGGTTAATTTTAAACTTGAAATTGGTCTGCAGCCCTCGCACTCAAGATGGATGATTGGAGATGCCACAATTTTAGATTAATGTTAAACAACTTAAATTTTGTTTTTTGACTATCTAAAATTCTTCGCTCAAAGCTTGACGCAATTTGGAAAGACCCAACCGAATTCGGGTTTTGATTGTACCTGTCGGGATACCAGTTTTAGCTGCGATCGCCGCGCAAGTCAGCCCTTGGTAGTAAGCGAGTTCGATCGCCTGTTGCTGTTCCTTTGGCAGCTTTTCTAAGGCCGCTTTGACTTGTTCCCTGCGTTCTTTAAACATGGCATCTTCCATCGGTTCTGCAACGCTAGAGATGGGTACTTTAGCCTCTTCCAGACAAGCTTCAGCAGCCCGGACTGTTCGCTGCACAGCTCGCAGCCGATCGAGGGAACGACTGCGGGTAAGCATGAACAACCAGGTATCTGCTCGACTGCGAGAAGGATCGTAAGTTGCTGCTTTTTGCCAAATTTGGGAAAAAACATCGAGTACCACTTCTTCAGCTTCTTCTACCGAACCCAGGATTTTGTAAGCGAGAGCGTAACTTGGGCGACCGTAGCGATCGTAAAGTTTAGCTAATGCCGTTTGGTCTTTCTGGGCAATCTGCACTAAAAGCAGCGATTCATCGCCTGACTTCTGGCCTGTCATCTCAGTGTACCGAAAATTTTTGTTTTGACTGCACAGATCCAAAATTAAAAATTCGGCGTATATCACTACAGAACATAATTGTAAGTTTGAAGTTGGGGTACAAACTGGAGTATGCCTTTTCAGGCTAATTTTGTCGTGCTTTGAATTGTAAAAATCCCAAGTCATATTGGATTTTACCACCTAATTAATTATTTGGTTGAGACTTAGCAATCCGCTTTATGCAGAACAAAAAAATCCCTGAGCGTGAAGAGTCTATCGATTTTCGATTTTCGATTTTCGATTTTCGATTAAAGAATTGAAGCATTGACCCCCCGGATAAATTCGGGGGCAAGTTTCATCGGATACAGGTTTTTTATTTCTGGGTTCTGAGTCTGCGAAGGAATGAATCACGTGGCGGGTATCCTGGATGCTTTCGGTCAAAACAGCGCCATTCACTCGTTCCCAAGCTTTGTTCGATCGCTCCCAATAAGAGCCTGGAAACCCCTCTAAGCGAGGCTCTGGCTCCGCTCTATCGAGGGAAGCCGTGTCTGGGAGCAGGTCTTCCCAAGCATAGTCCGGGAACGAGTAAATCCTCAATTACCCACTTTTTTACAGAAATTAGTCTGGCAGCACAGATCCAAAATTGCCAAACCTTCGTATACCACCAATAGGAGAAGGCTCAGCAACAGCGCCAAAGCCCGACAGGTTGGCAGATTGCAACCTGTTGCTACAAAAGTCCAACCCGCTAATACCAATTTAATGTGAAGTTTCACATATCTCGATCCCCCTAAATCCCCCTGATTGTTGGGGAGTAGGGGTTGACTTTGAGAATAATCTTGTCCCCCCCTTGTAGGGGCGGTGCGACCCCTACTCCCCGTGCCCGCCCTCTTGGCTAGGGGGGATCAGATTCTACGGGTCCTCATAAAAAATTGGTATAAGGCCGGTTATTTACCATTGATTTGTGCAAAAATTACATTGAAATAAAGGTGCTAACTGTGAAGCTCACAAAAAAAATTCGCCGAACCATACTAGCTATTGAAGTAGCTCTAATTGCTCTATTAACTCCAGGGATAATTGTCGCTTCTGACCACGACGACGGCGAAGTAGATATCAAAGGTCGCGCTGTAAATTTAACTGACCTGTACGTATATCGCGAAAAAGACCAAAACTCCGGTGCTGCGGACGGGGATTTAGTATTTACGATGAATTCAAATCCCAGGTCTGTCGCCCGTTATCAATATTATTTCAGCACTACAGCCCTCTACCAATTTCACATCACCCAGGTAGGTGACGTGAATTCTACACCTACTGGACGTTCGGATATTATCTTGCGGTTTGCCTTCAGTCCGCCTAACAATAGAGGTATGCAAGCGGTAGCTGTAACTGTTGTTCGCGGTGGCTCGGAGACTGTTGCTAAGACTACTGTTAACGGCGGGCTAATTGCTACAACTCCGCTGAATTCTAATGCTGTTTTGAATACAGTACCTGTGGGCGGTTCTAACTTGACTGTATTTGCGGGTTTACGCGAAGACCCATTTTTCTTTGATGTGGAACAATTTTTTAGAGTTCGCGCCGCAGCTTTGGGAACGGGGCCGCGCACTGCTTTTAAAGAACCGAGTCAAGCGATCGACTTTACTAAAGGTTACAACGTCAATACAATTGCTGTGCGCGTTCCGAAAGCGTTTTTGCAAGCAGGAACAGGGGCAAATACTTTTGATGTTTGGTCAACAGTTTCGATCCGGGATGGAGCTGGCGGTTTTAAACAATTCGAGCGTTTAGCAAGACCTGCAATTAATGAGGGTTTGATAGTTACTCCCGCTTATCTGGAAGCATTCAATAATATTCCTCCCAGATCGGATTTGAGCGCTGCTGCTGCTCCGGTGCGGCAGGAAGCTGTTGCTACTCTGAATGCTGTGGATCTTTTGGACGGTCGGGATAATGTCGATCCAAATGCGATCGCCGGAGCTTTCTTACCCGATGTCATGCGGATCGATACCACAAAAACCAGCGGCTACGCTAGCGCTACCAATGCTCAAGGAAGCTTGATCGGAGGTCGTATGCTGATGGATGACGTTATTGATATCACTCTGGGAGCTTTGGTAGGTTCTCCGGTTGGTGATAACGTTTCATATAACGGAAGTCCGGGAAATCCGGCTCAGGGACACAAACCTTTAGAACCGACTTTTCCTTATTTGGCTTTGCCTAATTAGTCAGTTGACAGTTGACAGTTGACAGTTGACAGTTGACAGTTGATGGTAGTCAGCTCTATGAATGTAGGGTGCGTCGCTATGAGATTTTTAATGAAACTTGCAGATTATAGATGGCGACGCACCTTACCACAATAGAAAAGGCTTTTTTTGACCGCAGATGAAGGCGGATTAACGCAGATGAACGCGGATGTATGAAAACTAAAATTAAACCGGAAATAAAATCGGATATTTTCTCGTGGTGGCTGCTGGGAGTGGTTCCTTTAGTTGGGATGGTAGTAGTGAATTTACCTCCTAACTTGCGTTTTATTTCAGCAACTTTTTCTAACAAAAGCCCCGAAAATCTCGATACTAATTACCGCTATCATTTTTCGGAAAGTTTGAGAAATAATCCCAATCAAAAGGAAGCAATTCAACAAGAGATTGCTTTTTACCAGCAGCGGTTGGCCGTTGATTCCCGCAGCGGTTTGAACCGGGCGTCACTGGCGGGATCTTATTTAAAAATGGCTCGCGCTACTGGGGAGGGAGGTTGGTTTTTATTGGCAGAACAAGCGGCTCAAAGGTCGATCGCCGATTTGCCTTTTGACAACCAAGGTGCGCTGTTAGTTTTAGCTCGAATTGCCGAGGCGAGACACGATTTTGCTACTGCTTTGCGCTTTGCTAAACAGGCGGGTTCTGACAATGAAGATGCGATCGCCCTTTCAGTTACATCTCACTTAGCGATGGGAAAAGTGAGCGAGGCAAATGTAGCCGCAGAAGCCTTAGTTAACCGGATTCCTAACTTGGGTTCTCTCACTTTGAGAGCTTTAGTGAGAGAGTCTCAGGGCCGAGATGCTGAGGTTTTGCAGGATTACCGGCAAGCAATGGCGGCGGAGGAACCGGGAGAGGTTGCTGGTTCGGCGCGGGCCCGATCGCTCTTGGGTCGATTTTACGCGCGTCGCGGGCAGTTTGTGCAGGCGAAAGCGCTGTTTTTGGAGGCGCTGCGGTTGGTGCCGCGATACCCGCTGGCGCTGATTTATTTGGCGGACTTGGAGACGCGGCAGGGCAATTATCGGGAAGCCGAAGGCTATTACAGCAAGGTTTCTGCGTATTCTGGCGGGGTTGCGACTTTGTTCGATCGCATTGTCGATCGCGGTATGGCGAGGGTGAAGGATTTGCAGGGAGATGCGATCGAATCCCGGCGACTTCGCGACAAAGCAGAAGCAGGGCTGCGACAGGAACAGGTTTCTGGCGGTTTTGGCCACCGCAGGGATTTAGCAAGTTTGCTGCTGGAAAAAGGTCGATCGCAGGATGTCGCGGAAGCGCTGGCGTTAATGCAGGAGGAGGTGAAAATTCGCCGGGATGCTGTCACGCTGGATACTTTAGCCTGGGCGCTTTCGGCCTCTGGGGAATGGCAAAAGGCCGATCGAGTGATGGCCGAAATAGTGCGATCGGGGATTCGCGATGCGGGGATGTTTTACCGGGCTGGTGCGATCGCCCGTACTTTAGGTAAGGATGCTGAATCTCGCGCTTATTTTCAAAAGTCCAAGGAAATTGACCCGACTTTTGACGATCGAGCTCGCCAAGCATTGGGTTTGGGAAGTTATGAATTTTGAGATTAGCTAATAGCAGCCATTCGGCCAAGTTCGCCATTCCCTCAATCCGCCAGGGGTTTCAACCCCTGCCTAAAAGCTTAAGTCCTCTTGCATAGGACTGAAATGCACAATTGTTAAATTTGATTAGCTATTCAGTCGGTTTTAACCGACTTTCGCTATGAGACGGGGATTTCAATCCCCGGCGGCCTTGCGGGTAAGCGCGCTGGAAAAATCACAACAAACACAAATAATTCATCCGAAAATCACTAAAAAAACAGGGATTTATGCAGTACAAGCTGAACCGAATTTTCCAATTATTTATCCTATTTTCTCTGACACTTTCCTTGTTACTAACAACCTCAAACAGACCAGTTTACTCACACTGGTCAGACTTATCCGTAGCAGAAATAGTAGTCAACGATTTGCAAGCCGAAATAACATTAACTTTCCCAACAGGCTTAACAAACTTCGCCGACGACAATCGAGACAGCCAGCTACAACCTGCTGAAGTTCGCAGCCACCAAACACAGCTAGAAAATTTTTTTAGCCAACAAATCCGCATCGCCAACAGTAGCAATATTCAAGGCTCCGTAGCAGTAAACCCGCTAGAAATAGCAGCTAAAAGCACCAGTGTTATCCAGCAGCCCAATACCCACAGCACCTTAATTTTAGACTACACCTGGCCCGCACCTTCTCAAGATAAAACCCCCGGTTTACCTGATGCAATTTCCATCTCCAAACCTAATTTTCGGATTAATTACAATCTATTTTTGCCCGGAGTTCCGACAGCTAGCTGTCAAGCTACGATTGTGCAAGGGGGTGCTGTAAAAAGCTTTGTGTTTACGCCGCAAAACCGGGACTTTTTGTTAGCAGGAAAGGAATCTATCTGGGATTCAGGTTGGAGTTTGCTGCTAGCAGTAGCGGGAGCATTTGCTTGGGGATGCGTGCACGCGATGTCGCCCGGACACGGAAAAACCATAGTCGGCGCTTATTTAGTTGGTTCGCGGGCTACTCCGCTACACGCTTTATTTCTAGCAGCGACGACTACAATTACTCACACTGCCGGCGTGTTTGCGGTGGGCGGAATTACTTTGTTTGCTTCTAACTTAATTGACCCAGAAAAATTAGATCCTTGGCTGAGTTTAATCTCTGGTTTATTAGTAGCCTTTATCGGGTTTAACTTACTCTTATCAAAAATTAAGACGAGGTTGGTAGTGGGGACTGAAGTTCTCAAAAAAATTAAAACTAAATTTTTTAATAAAAACTGGTTTTTAAGGAGTAAAGTCTTTACTGCGGAATGTGAAGAACCAGTAAATCTTTTGATTAGAGGAAGTTGGGAGCGAGAATTTAAGCCTGTAAAACCCGATATATCTCACCACTACCACCATCACGGAGACGGCCGGATTCACTCGCACTTGCCTCCCGGTGCTGACGGTTCTGCGATTACTTGGAAAAGCTTATTAGCCTTGGGGATTTCCGGCGGTTTGTTGCCTTGTCCTTCCGCTTTGGTGATGCTGTTGAGCGCGTCGGCTTTGGGCAATGTTGGTTTGGGAATGACGTTAGTGGTAGCGTTTAGTTTGGGATTGGCTTTAGTGCTGAGTGCGATCGGATTAATCTTAGTTTATGCCAAACGGAATTTTGATAAACTGCCTAAACAGATAACAGCAGTCAAATTTCTGCCTGCGATTAGCGCGATGTTTGTAATGTTTTTGGGGTTGGGGATTACCGGACAGGCGATGTTGAAAATATTGGGGGCGAGTCAATGGGTAATTGGCAATGGATAAGCATAAAATTAGGACTCTCCCTCCTAACTACAAACTTACGAATAAGTCTGATTTTAGATACCCGATTTCTGGAAGAAGGCGGGTATCTGGGTATTCTGTTTTTTAGCCGTTGCTCAGTTATCAGGCCGCACTATTATATTTATTAATAATTTCGGCTAAATCCGGTACTCCCTTTTCCACGTAAGTCTTAGCTGAGGGGCGGAGTTTGGCATAAGCGCCTCTAACAACCGCTCTTGTGCTGTTCTCGGCTTTTTTGTCGCTGATCTGGAGCAATTCGTCTGCTACTTCAGCTTTTCTTTGGGCTAGATATTCGACTGGGTTGCCATTGTTTACTGCTTCAGCCCACATCGGATCGAGTGCGATCGAGATTTCTGGCAGAAGTTGATCGACGACTTGGGCGCAATAGTCAGCCCGTATCCCCTTGACAGTAGAGTAGGCAGCTTTAAGAGCCATACCACCCAATCCCGGCGCTGCTGCAACTTGTTTGTCTATCAGCTTTACACAGTCATCAACAAAACTTTCTCTGTTGTTTTCATTCAAGAGAATATCGCTAAGTCCCATTTTCGCTTTCCTTGATTTAATAGTCAATGTGCTTATTAGCTTGGAGAGCCATCAGGGGATTATATATCTATTTTGATCCTTTACTCAGGATTACACAAGTTTTTTAAGGTTGGAAAGTCTTTACTTGACAAGCTGATGTTGAGATTTGTCTAGTAGTATGTTATAGGAATTAAGGTTCAATCTGCTAGTCATTATTGACCTAGGGTTTGTAGTAAGGGCTTTAGTCCTTATTAGGTGAGATTAATGAGGACTAAAGCCCTGACTACAAACTGATGAGTTGTGAACAGCCACATAGAAAAGAGGACAGCTCGAAAAAAAGATTAGAAAGGCTCTGCCTAAGTTCGATCGCACTTGCACGTATCTTGCAGGTATCATTACGATTGGACGTTCGGCTTGACGCCTGCAGGTACTGAAACGAGGGGAAGTTTCACGGTTTGAGCCGGGCGATCGCTCGATCGCACTACCAAATTTTTCGGTAATTTCGCGGAAGTGCTTAGTCCGGGAAATATTTGAAGCGATAAGGTTAAGCCGGCGGCTAATAATAGTTTTTCAAACATGGCCTTGTCTCCCATACCTATGCCCTAGGGCATAATTCCTCTTACACCTACAACATATAAACATCTTCAGTCGCTTGGTGCGATCGCACGGGCATAGTTAAGTGACATCTATCACCACTGAGAAGGGGGTGATGGGGATAGGGGGTGTGGGCATAGGGGGTAATGGGCATTAGGGATGTGGGGGAGAGTGGGAAATCTTGACTCGCACTTCTGGCGTCAACATCCGTTGAACGTGTTAAATTCCTTACACTGCTTCCTTGCCAAACTTCCCTACAAATCAAGAATTGTCCTAGAGAAAGAAGCCGTTGAGTCTCTCTCAAAGGTAGAATTAGCGCGTAGAAGTTATTTGACACAGCGGAGGTACCGACAATATGCTTGCATACTTTCTGGCGTTAGCGGTCGGTCTAGGCAGCTTCAGTATTTACATGGCGGCCTTCTTTTTTCCAGAAGTACACCGCAAAAGTGATTTTACCTGGAGCGGGGTAGGGCTTTTTTATGCGTTAATTTTATGGGCTTGTGCGGGACGAATTACTGGTGCTCTCCTGCTTGGTCAAATGGCGGGCGTGGCGATGTTGGGCTGGTTTGCCTGGGAAACTCTGACTTTGCGCCGGCAGGTGACGCCGATTGCTGAGCAAACGCCGATTCCTCAGTCGGCGAATTTGGCTGCAGGAGGCGTGCCGTTTGCTGGCTTGTTTGCCAAGAAAAAAGAACCCGCAGCAGCGAAAAAACCTAAGTTTGTTCGATCGCCCAAACCGAAAACTGATGTGGTTCCAGCACCCACTCTGGATAAGGGCGAGGTAAAGCTAGAGGAACAGCCGGCGATTACCCCCATAGCTGAAAGTATTGCTGAAAGTGCGATCGCCCCTGACTTGAAAATTCCCGACTCGAAAACACCTGCAATTGCAGAAATACCAGTGTTTTCAGTCGAAACTCCTGCTGCTGAGACTTCACAACCTCCAGCAGAATTAGCCAGCAACTTCACTCCTCTACCTCTACCTCTAGAAATTTCAGAAATAGCCGTTGCACCAAGTGTGGAGCCAGTAGAGGCTCAGCCAGAGCCTCAACAGCAGCCAGAAGTCGATGATTTTGACGAGGAAACAGAATGGAGGACAGCCGTTAAAGAGTCGCAGGCGGCAGCGGCAGCGGCGGCGGCCCCAACGGCGGCCCCAACTCCTCCTACTCCTCCTAAACCAGCTAAAAAAGCCGGCGGTTTCGGTAGTCTGTTTGACAATATCAAAAATAGTCTCGGCGGTATGTTGGGACTCGGTGCGGGTAAAAACAAGTCTGATGCAACTCCCCAGACGCCAAAACCTTCAGCGACTCCAGAATCGATCGTACCTGAATCTCAAATAACGGCAACTCCTGCACCAGGTATCGACCAAATTCTCGAATCCGAATTAGCCCAGGCGGCTGCGGAGGTGGCAGCCGAAACCAGCAACACTGTTGTGGAAACCAGCCTTGGAGTGCCTTTTCCCACCAATGTTGAAGCAATGGCCGCGTTGATGGCCACAGAAACCGCGAGTTCTGACAAAATAGTGGACGGGACGATCGAAGATCGATCGTCCGCCCAAATCCAGACACCGCTGGCTGCTATTGGTGAACCGGAAGCAGCAGCAGGCGTACCAGAAGCAGAAGCCCCTGCTTTATCTGTGGAAACCCAGACACCGCTGGCTGCAGTTGGTGAACCGGAAGCAGCAGGCGTACCGGAAGCAGAAGCCCCTGCTGTATCTCTGGAAATGACAGTGGTGGAAATGGCAGAGCCTGTAGAGATAGAAGTACCGGGAGAACCTGGGTTGAGCGTGCAGGTGGAAACGGTTTCAGTATCAGTGATCTCGATCGAATCCACAGATAAAACACCATCTTCTGAGGGAGAACAACCGGAATTGATTCGCCCGAATCCCCCCCCTTCCACAGATAAAACACCATCTTCTGAGGGAGAACAACCGGAATTGATTCGCCCGAATCCCCCCCCTTCGGAGCTAGTAGAAGCTGCTCGTGCGGCCGATGAATCCAAGTCTGAGAATGTATCCGGCGAAGATAAGCCGTCATCTTAAGGCAGAAAGCAAAAGGTAGAAACCAGAATTTTGTTGATTCTGCCTTCTGCCTTCTGCCTTCTTACTTCTTACTTCTTACTTCTTACTTCTTACTTTTTTCTTCTTACTTCTTACTTCTTACTTCTTACTTTTTTCTTCTGCCTTCTTCCCTCTTCCCTTTGCCTTCTGCCCTCTGCCTTCTGCCTTCTGCCTTCTTCCCTCTTCCTTCTTCCGACGGACATCGGACTGACATCCGTTACATCCGTTACATCCGTTACATCCGTTACAGAATCCGTTGCCGAACTTCCCTCTTCCCTCTTCCTTCTCCCTTAATATTATGAAAGCAATTATGGTCGTGGGAACAACATCTCACGCAGGGAAATCATTACTCGTTGCAGCTTTGTGTAGAATCTTTAAGCGGCGAGGCTGGCGGGTAACTCCGTTTAAAGGTCAGAATATGGCACTGAATTCCTATGTCACAGCCGCCGGCGGAGAGATTGGTTACGCTCAAGCAGTGCAAGCTTGGGCTGCGGGCGTCGCACCTTGGGTAGAAATGAATCCGATTTTGCTCAAGCCACAAGGAGACATGACTTCTCAATTGATTGTCAAGGGCCGGGCGATCGCCAATGTGCGAGCATCTCAATATTACGAGCAGTATTTCGATATCGGCTGGCAAGCTATTCGGGAATCTTTAGAATTTCTCAAGCAAGAATTTGACATGATTGTGTGTGAGGGAGCCGGTAGCCCTGCTGAGATTAATCTCAAACACCGCGATTTAACAAATATGCGGGTAGCTAAATATTTAAAAGCTCGAACTTTGCTAGTAGTTGATATCGATCGCGGCGGTGCTTTTGCTCACATTATCGGTACTTTGGAATTGCTCGATCCAGACGAACGAGCTTTAATTAAAGGATTCATTATTAATAAGTTCCGAGGGCAAAAATCGATATTAGATCCGGGCCTGACTTGGCTAGAAGAAAGGACGGGAATCCCGGTAGTTGGGGTGATTCCTTGGATAGACGAAGTGTTTCCCTCAGAAGATTCTCTCGATTTGCTCGATCGGCGTTCTCCTAATTCTCAAACCGACATAAATATTTCGGTCATCCGCCTGCCCCGAATTTCCAATTTTACAGACTTTGACCCCCTGGAGTCGGAAACTACCGTCACAGTCAAATATGTCAGCCCAAAAGACCATTTAGGCCATCCAGACGCCGTGATTTTACCAGGCTCTAAAACTACAATTTCCGATTTACAGGTGCTGCGCCAAACAGGTATGGCAAAAGCTCTTCAAAATTATTTAGTAGCTGGCGGTACAGTCATGGGAGTTTGCGGCGGCTTTCAGATGCTGGGAGAAAGTATCACCGATAAAGAAGGCATTGAGGGAGAAAAGGGAGAATTTCCAGGATTGGGATTACTGCCTTTGAAAACTGCGATGGCACCGAACAAAATTGCGCGCCAACGAATCGTAACATCTAACTATCCTCAACCGGGTTTGCCAGTTTCCGGTTACGAAATTCATCAAGGAAAAACGCAAATCCTAGAGTCAGATTTGACTCAACCGCTATTTGACGATGCTAGTTTAGGCATTGTCAATACTTCTCAATCAATTTGGGGTACATACCTGCACGGCATCTTTGACAACGGGGCTTGGCGGCGAGCTTGGTTAAATCACTTGCGGCAGCAGCGGGGACTCCGCGCATTGCCTACAGGTATTCCTAATTACCGAGAACACCGCGAAACTCTGTTAGACTCTCTAGCAGATACAGTGGAAAAGCATTTAGATATAAAGCATATTTTAGGTTAATTAGTTAACTGTTGACAGTTGACAGTTGACAGTTGACAGTTGACAGTTGACAGTTGACAGTTGACAGTTGACAGTTGACAGTTGACTATTAACTATTGTTTGTTAGAGTGGAGGTTCAAATTCAATGACAAAAGTTTGTTTTTTACCTGATAACGTGACAGTTGAAGCTGAACCAGGAGAGCTTTTGCTAGATGTAGCCAAACGTGCAGGGGTTTCTATTCCTACCGGCTGTCTCATGGGTTCTTGTCACGCTTGCGAAGTAGAAATTGATGGCGGAGATACGATTTGTGCTTGTATTTCCGGCATCCCTTACGGAAAAAAGCAAGTGACAATTAATCTGTATGTTGACCCGACTTGGTAATTGGTCAGTTGTCAGTTGGCAGTTGGCAGTTGGCAGTTGGCAGTTGGCAGTTGGCAGTAGTCATTAGTCAACAGTCAACAGTCAACAGTCAACAGTCATTAGTCAACAGTCAACAGTCATTAGTCAACAGCTAATTTTTTTGCCATTCTTGCTGTTTCTTGCGAGCAGATTGCAGCCATTTTTGAGATTCTGAATAAACAGTTGTTCCCGGTTTTACAGATTCTAATTTGTTGATAATTTCCTGCAAGTAACCGAGACCGTAACCGGGATTTTGACGGATAGAATTTAGGTTAGTTTGGAATTTAGCAAACAAGCTTTTAGCCTGATTAAAAGCTTCCACTGATTCTTGTTCATCTTTCAGTCTAATCTTGGCAGTACCTAAATTATTTTGATATTCAGCTAGTTTTGTTTGAGCATGAAGATAGCCCGGATTATCAAAGGCAATTAGGCTCAACCTCTCAATAGCTTGTTGCCATAAATATGCGATTTTTTGCCAAGTTTCTGCTGAATGAGGCGGTTTCTGGGATGCTACAGCGGCAGTTAATGCAAATTCTTTTGCTGCTTCGATTAAGTTGTCGGCACGCACCGATCCGGTGGCTACACCGCCCATTGCTTTAAAATCTCTCTCTGCTGCTTGGAGTTTCTGCTGAGCCGTTTCTCCCGCGAGGGTGTCGGCGGGAATTTGATTGAGTTGGTCGATCGCACTTTGCCAATTTACCGTCGCTTTTTGTCTATCCGCAGCGGTTTTGGCTTGCTGATACTGCTGTTTCGCCGCGTTGAGAGTTTGTTCGACTTGATTTAACTGAGTAAAAGCATTTTTTTGCTGGAAAATCTGAGCCTCCATCCGCCCGACATTTTTGCGGGCGGCTTGAAATTCATCGACTGTAAACCGCCAACGGCAGCCGAAAAAAGAGCAGTAGGTTTGTGGATAATAACCTAAAAACCAAACTGGCAAGGCGTCGAGGTGTTTTTGAGCCTCTTTTGCTTTAATTTCGCCCAAGTCAAAATCAGCGACAGCCGTGGCTTTATTCACCAGTTGATCGGATTGTTCCACAAGGGCGATCGCCTGCCGGTAATTGTGATCCATACTCATAAAACTCGGCAGCAACAATATCGGCATTGTTTTCGCCACGGGCCAGCGAATCATGGGAGAAGGTAGGTTAATCAGCCAAATTATCCCCGCAGCACTTCCCAGCAAACTCCCAGCAAAGATGATTTTACCGAACAATCCGGGCGGGCGGTTGGCTTTGACGGCAGCTTTGAGAGCTTGTTCGCTGAAGTTGGGAAATTCGTCTTTGAAGGTATCGCGGATTTCTTCTCTTGAGGCGAAAGTGCCGTTTTGCGATCGAAGTTTCTCCAACCGCTTGATTACCATCCGTCGGAACACATCACCGGCTAGACTATCAGCCGCCGCGCACTTGTCAACTTCTGCCCGCAAAATTTCAAAAGCTCGATCGGTAAGACGCGCCATAAAACTCACCTATTCCCTTTTAATTATTTTACAGGTTCCCCGTCAAAATAATTGTTAAAATATATAAAGTTTATATCAAATAATCCGAATTAATTTCATGCCGACTGCTTTAATCACTGGTGCTTCTGGCGGAATTGGTGCAGCCTTTGCCGCCGAATTAGCCAAACGCCAGCACAATCTAATTTTGGTAGCTCGTTCCGAAGACAAATTGCAACAGCTAGCTGCTCAACTGCAACAGGAATTCAATATTTTGGTCGAAATTATCGTTCAAGATTTGACCGCACCCGGAGCCACAACTGCTGTATTTGACGCGGTTGTTAAAAAAGGTTGGACGGTTGATTTGTTGGTGAACAATGCGGGTTTTGGGGATTACGGTGCTTTTGCCGATCGCCCGCTTGACAAACAACTAACAATGGTGCAACTAAATATTGTAGCATTAGTTGAACTCTCGCACTTATTTTTGCAGGCAATGCGGCAGCGAAAATCAGGAAGTATTATCAATGTTGCTTCCATCGCAGCTTTTCAACCGATGCCGTACTTGTCAATGTATGCAGCTACTAAAGCCTTTGTTTTGAGTTTCAGCGAGGCACTTTGGGCGGAAAACAAAGATTTAGGAATTGGCGTTTTATGCCTTTGTCCAGGGCCGACAGAATCGGACTTTTTTGCAGTAGCTGAATTTCCGAAAGCTATGGCATCCAGCAGCGGGCAAAAACTCGTTCCCGCAGCGGAAGTAGTGCGAGATGCTTTGAAAGCTTTAGAGAAAAATGAGTCTAATGTTGTGACAGGGGGAATTCCCAATCAAATCATCGCCAATCTGCCTCGATTGATGCCGCGAGAACTGTTGGTGAAGTCGGTAGAAAAGGTTTTTCGGGCGAAAGAGGAATAATCGCGATCGTTGACAATATAAATAAACCCGCCCCCACCCAAGGACAAACATTAGATCGCCCCTAACCCAAATTTTCCCAAAAGTTGATCGCACATTCGCGCCACCACAATCCCCGCCACCAAAATCCCCGACGCTACCCCACAAGTCCGCCGGGGGTTGAAACCCCCGTCTCATAGCGAAAGTCCTCTAAAAGAGGACTGAAAAGCACATTAAATAAACCATCGAGTATTTGTCACCATAATCGAGTATTTTTCACCATTCTTCAGTCGGTTTCAACCGACTTTAGCTATGAGACAGGGGTTTCAACCCCTGGCGGACTCGCGGACAAACAAACGAGCCCGTGGACAAACAAACGACCCCCCGGACAAACAAACAACCTCCCGGACAAACCATCGGCCCGACGAATAAAGAATAAATCCTCGTGGTGTTGCACATATTGTCGCCCAAATGCGAGAACCCTTACAAAAAACTGGGCTCCAAACAGATGTGTTTAACCAAGAATAAATTAATGGATCGCACAATCCAAAATCCTAAATCGCCATGAGTTCAGAACGCGAACAAGCCTATCTCAACCTGATAAATCAACTGCTAACCTGTCCCAGCGGCGAAGAAGCAGAGATATTGAAAACTCACCCGGAATTGCTGGATAATGGCTTGGTGGCGGTAATGCTAGAAGAGGCCGAGCGTCTTAGAGAATTTGGCGAACTAAATAATGCTAATTGGTTGATGAATTGGGCCGGGATACTGCTTGGGATGAATGAAAGTACCTCAGTGGCAGTCACCCGAAAAGCGGAAGCAGACAGACTGTTAGAACAAGGAATTCAGCAGTTTAACATCAGTCAATTTGGAGAAGCTTTGCAGTCTTGGGAACAGGCATTAACTATCTATCGGGAAATCGAATATCGCCAAGGAGAAGCTAATTCCCTCGGCAATTTGGGCACTGCTTACTATTCCCTAGGGCAATACCAGAAGGCGATCGCATTTCACAAACAGCATTTAAAGATTTCACGGGAAATCGGAGATCGCCAAGGAGAAGCTAATTCCCTCGGCAATTTGGGTAATGCTTACGATTCCCTAGGGCAATACCAGAGGGCGATCGCATTTCACGAACAGTCTTTAGAGATTTCACGGGAAATCGGAGATCGCCAAGGAGAAGCTCATTCCCTCGGCAATTTGGGCAATGCTTACGATTCCCTAGGGCAATTCCACAGGGCGATCGAATTTCACCAACAGTGTTTAAAGATTTCACGGGAAATCGGAGATCGCCAAGGAGAAGCTAATTCCCTCGGCAATTTGGGCAATGCTTACACATCCCTAGGGCAATACCACAGGGCGATCGAATTTCACGAACAGTATTTAGAGATTTCACGGGAAATCCGATATCGCCAAGGAGAAGCTATTTCCTTGGGCAATTTGGGCTCAGCTTACAAATCCCTAGGGCAATTCCACAGGGCGCTCGAATTTCACCAACAGTGTTTAGAGAGTTCACGGGAAATCGGAGATCGCCAAGGAGAAGCTGGTTCCCTCGGCAATTTGGGCAATGCTTACAATTCCCTAGGACAATTCGACAGGGCAATCGCATTGCACGAACAGTCTTTAGAGATTTCCGGGGAAATCGGAGATCGCCAAGGAGAAGCTATTTCCCTCGGCAGTTTGGGCAATGCTTACAAATCCCTAGGGCAATACCCGACGGCGATCGCATTTCACGAACAGTCTTTAGAGATTGAACGGGAAATCGGAGATCGCAAAGGAGAAGCTATTTCCTTGGGCAATTTGGGCTTAGCTTACCAATTCCTAGGGCAATACCACAGGGCGATCGAATTTCACCAACAGTGTTTAGAGATTTCACGGGAAATCGGAAATCGCCAAGGAGAAGCTATTTCCCTCGGCAATTTGGGCTTAGCTTACCAATTCCTAGGGCAATACCACAGGGCGATCGAGTTTCTTGCACAGTCTTTAGAGATTAAACGGGAAATCGGAGATCGCGTGGCAGAATCTCTTGTTTTAAACAATATAGGAGGTACTTTACTTAAAATCAACCT
This sequence comes from Microcoleus sp. T3_B1, assembly GCF_036700445.1. Lineage (NCBI taxonomy): Bacteria > Bacillati > Cyanobacteriota > Cyanophyceae > Oscillatoriales > Microcoleaceae > Microcoleus > Microcoleus sp. T3_B1. The sequence continues at coordinate 99,522 of NZ_JAUBOX010000003.1, read as the reverse complement.
ACTCACAGAAGCTGAAAAAGCACTCCGTGCCTCGATCGCAATTCATGAAACTCTGTGTTCTGAATTAGTAAGTAATGACCACAAAGTCTCAATCTTTGAAAACCAAATATCTACCTATCGCCTTCTGCAACAAGTCCTAGTCGCCCAAACTAGATTTGATGAAGCCTTAGAAATATCTGAAAGGGGTCGTACCCGTGCCTTCGTCGAGTTATTGCAGCAAACCTTATTAACAACCCCCCCTCAGTCCCCCCAATCTCTCCCTCTTAACCCCCCAGGGTTTGTGGGGGTATTAACAGACTTCTCTCAATCTCCCCTTTTAGCATTGTGGAATAAACTGTTTCCTAGGTTGTTTGGGGAGGTATCAGCAAACTCCTCTAACTTCTCCCCTAGCAAGGGGGGGTTGGGGGGGTTATCAATTCCCCAAATCCAACAAATCGCCCGCGACAGAAACTCCACAATAGTTGAATATTCGATTGTCTATCCAGAAATTTACATCTGGGTAATCCAACCAAACGGCCACATCACCCATCGCGCCGCCAGCCTCGAACCCCTCAACCAACAAAACCAAACCCTCAAACAAATCATCCTCCAAACCCGCGTCTCCATCGGCACCGATGAAACCGACGACGCAGGCAAAAAAATTCAGCTAGAATCCCAGTACAATCGAGACGAAACAGGCGGCTTTCCCCTATTGCAACTCCTCCATCAAATCCTGATCGAACCCATCATCGACTTGCTACCCACCGATGTTAATTCCCCCATCATCTTCGTCCCCCACTACGACTTATTTTTAGTTCCTTTCGCCGCCTTGCAAGATAGCAACAACCGCTACCTAATCGAAAATCATACCATCCTCACCAGCCCATCCATCCAAGTATTAGAAATCACCCGCGAACATCAAAACCGAGTGCGAGGATTGAAACAAGCCGCCCTAATTGTCGGCGATCCAACTATCGCCGCCAAATTCAAAGAAAAGCCCTACGAACTCAAACAACTGTCCAGGGCAAAAGAAGCCGCCGAAGCCATCGCCGCAACTTTAGGAACCCAAGCAATTAGCGGAGAAAATGCCACAAAAATCGCCATTTTAGACAAGATGCTAAACACGCGCATCGTCCATTTATCCGCCCACGGACTCCTCGACGATTTCCAAGGTTCCGGCATTCCCGGCGCGATTATTTTAGCACCATCAGCAGACACCGACGACGGCGCACTTATAGCCGCAGAAATCCTGCAATTAAGACTCGATTCCGAACTGGTTGTTTTAAGCGCGTGCAGCACCGGGCGCGGTACAATCACGGGAGATGGAGTCATCGGATTGTCGCGCTGCTTCATCGTCGCCGGAGTCCCCAGCATCATCGTTTCCCTGTGGAATATGGGAGCGAATTCAGCCAAATTACTAATGACTGAATTCTACCAAAATTTAGCACGGGGCGACAATCGAGCAGCCGCCTTGCGGTGTGCTATGCTAACCACAAAAGAGCGATTTCCGAGTCCCATAGCTTGGGCTGCATTTACCTTAATTGGCGAAACCGAAACTTTACCGCTATCAACTCAAAAGAGTAATTTAAGGAGATTAGTAATGTCACTTCCCGATGAGGCCACACCCGAAGAAATTGTGGCGGCTTTTAGTAAGTTATTGAAAATATCCGATCCGAAGCTATTTGTCGATCACTTATCAGCGCTTGATGATTCTGTGACAGATAATGTGAATATTATCGCTCAAACAATCAAGGATTGGTGCGAAAGCAGGCCTCAAATTGAAGAGAATTTAGAGAACGAAATTTATCACGCGGGTGCGGGTGGGACTGATAGCGATGCACCGGAGGAAATTGTGAGGGAGTTTTACGAAACGCTCAAGGAAAATAAGATTCGATTGGGTTTGTCTGTGTCATCTGCACCGCCTACACCGCCAACAAATAATCCAGAAACACCTTCCTAGAAGACAAACCCTAAAAATCTTGTGGGCTGGGCATCTTGCCCGCCCCAAATATCTGATAGAAATACTCGAAAACATCTCAAAAACTTGATTATGAGCCAAGAATGGCAAATTAAAAATTCCAGCATTACCCTCTATCCTTTCCACCTGCGGGATGATAGCGACGCAGGCTACGGACAAGTAGCCCGAAATGCTCAATCCTTGTGGGAAAATCTAGCAGATAATGTCGGCAAAGAATTTAACATCAACGAACTAAAATCCCTCAGAGACAAGCTAACTTGCTACAAAAACGGACAGTACGAACCAGACGATAAACAGGAAAATCAGAATAACGGCAAATTACTAAAGCCCGATGGAAAAACTCTTAATTTTCAGCAAATAACTCAGCCAGATAACCAGAAACTTGATGGTTCTATCTATGCCCTACGAATTCACGACACTTACACCGCAGACTTGACATTTTACTATAAAAATGTCACAATGAAAGTAGCGGACTTAACTCGATTAAATCCCCAAGGTTGCTTGTTGCCAAATGCAATTAAACCCTCTCTGGGACAAACCTTATTATTATACGCCGAACCAGCAGTTTATGATACTTACCGCAAACTAGCTGACGAATCGGTTAAAGCTTTTGTACAAGATAAAGAGCAACCATTAGTAGAGTTTCGCGCCGAAGGAAAGTTATTCGGCAGTCCGATTTTTGAGTATGATAGCCGCCAAGATGATGCGCGTCAGCGATGTCACTTTCTAGTATGGTTGCAAGAGAATCCCCAAACTTTGAAATTCGTAACGCTGGCGTTTAATTCTAACTTGATGAATCTGCTGTGTTCTCGCGCTAAAATTGTATTTGTGTATGGCGAAGCTAGGAAAAAGTATCGCCAAGCACAGCAAATAGTCAGCGAGTTAGAAAAGAAGCTTCCCGAATTCAGTCAAATAGAAAGCGAACAAGATAGACAAGTTAAGTTGCAGAAGTTAAAGCAATTTCTGGCTGAAGTCCGCACAAAAATGTTTGATTGTGCTCAGCAAGTGCGGTATTTGAAAGAAGACAAAAATACTATTGACACTAATGCTGAAAATTATGGTAATGCCTTGACAAAAATTAAAAGTTTGTGCATCCCCGGCGACAATCTGGATTTCTTGCAGAAGTTTCTAGATTTAGCTGAGGATAAGTATCAGCGGCAAATTGAAATCGATTTAAACTACCTGATTGCTAGTCAAGAGTTGTTCCAGCAGTCGATATCCACTGTGCGCGGGATGGTGGAAATTGAACAAGTAGAATTGGACAGGGAACAGGAAGACGGGGAGAAAAAGCGCGATCGCCAGCTTGAGAATATCATCTTTTTTGTCGGAACTGCGATCGGCGGCGGACAAATCTTTTCCGCCGCCTATCCTCTAATCAAGGATACACCGATTCAATGGCAACTCGATTTTTCTCTACCGCTGCATCCCTTTGCTGCGACAATTATCTGGAGTCTGCTGTTTGGCTTACTATTTGGCTTATTAATGCTGGGTATCGCCGTTTTGGTAAGGAAAACTTTTCCCCGATAATTTGGATTTATGACTTATATCATGTCCGATCGATTGACCGCGATTAAAGGCCGGGGCGGGTTTACAGATTTTCCCGTTTCTATTCAATATCTTGGTGAACCCGCCCCTACAGGAATCATGGTTAATTGACCGGACATGATATTACGCATAAAACCAAAGAAACCGGGTTTTTCGGGGTTTTTGGGTGGTATAACTTATATGTTGCAGCATTCTTAAGAACAGGCAAGATGCCTGTTCCACAAAGAGTCAATTTTTTGGGGGGAGTAGGGGTTGGGCATCTTCGCCTCAGCATTCTTAAGAACAGGCAAGATGCCTGTTCCACAAGCCGAAGATGCCGCCCATAAATTACAAATATCGAGTTAACTGGACTCGATAGCGTTCCTTCTTAGTAACAGCAACTTCCCCAATTTCCAATCTTCCCTTGCCCGTAACAGCAATTAAATCTCCCGACTTGACATTATAACTAGCTTGAGTAACGTCTTTCCAGTTAACTCGCACGTCACCGCTGCCAATTAAATCGGCCATTTTGCTGCGAGACATTGCGAATCCAGCCGAGGCGACAGCATCCAATCTCATGGATGCTTCAACAGTTGTCATTTCTTTCTTTTTGGGTTCTCTAATTTTGAGTTCGCTCAACTCAATGCGCCGCGTTTGCACAGGAACCGATCGCACTTGCTGCAAACTCATCTCCAAATACTCTACCATCTCGGGCATGACAATCGCTTGGGCGCCGCGTTCACCCAAAACAATCACATCGCCCGTTTTCTCGCGGACAATTCCCGTACCCAACATCGCCCCCAAAAAGTCGCGGTGAGAAGCTGTATCGAACAAGAAATTACCAGCGATTTCTACCGCAGCAATGCTAACGCTAGCAGAGTCGATCGGGATATCCGATCGCGCGATCGCAATTCTTTGTCTTTCAGCTTGCGGGTAGCCGCCCCAAGCCACTAATTCCACATCAGTTAAGCGCTTAAATACCGTCAGAGTGTCCGCCAATTCTGGAGGCGACAGAAAATCACTCTGAGTAACTTCCCAAGTTTTAATTGCTTGTTCTGCTTGGTCGATCGCCCGCGCCACACATTCGCGGTTTTCAATGCCTTTTAACAGTTCTTCTCTTTGTAACATCAGTTAATGCTAGATTCTAATTTGAAATTGCCAAAGTTTGCTGTAACTAAAAAGTCTACTTTTTTAACAGTCGCACTACTTTAATTATAGTCTAAAATCATCAAATAACGATCGTATGATTTTAGTTGCTGGTAAAGCTGATATGATGAGTACGATTATTGTACCAAATCTATGAAGTCTTCGAGTTTAAGTTTTTGCAAGAGCTCGATCGAGTATGGCAGCAAAATTGTCCACCCAACTACTTATTCTTCTTCACCCGCAAATACAGTTCTTCCATCGCATCAATAAACGAACCATCCTTGTGCCAAAACTGTGGAAAATCTCCCTGTTTCTTCACCACGATCGCACTTACGCCACTCTGTACCCCCACATCAATCGTCTGCGGTAATCGCTTCGCACCGTGCCAAAACTCTTTCAGGCTGACCGTTTGCGCCTCACTGGCTATCGCCCGCGTGTAATAGGAATCCACCGCCACAGGGGCCGCTGCATCAGCCGTTAACTCTGCAGAAAGCGCCAAGCCCAAAGGCGTTTTTGCTAATTCGCGGTGCAGCACTTCCTTAGAAAGCCCCCGTAATTCAAACAGTAAAAATGGATCTTTGTCCAATTCAGCCGCCACCAAATAATAAACTCCGGCAATATGTTTGCAGGGATTGCTATAGTCTGGGCAAGAGCAAGTAGTCTTAAAGTCCTCGCGGCTGCTGGGTAAAAGGTGCAATCCGAGGGGTGAGAAAGCATTTTCAATATTGTCGGGCATTTCGTTGAGCAGCAGCCGAGAAATGAAGCTGGCTTTTGATGCCATTTGGGCGATCGCCACTTTCCACTTTGCCTGACTAATTGGCTCAAACTCAATTTGAGTTGTGTACAGAGGCTCCTTATAAACCCCAAAATAAGGATTAACCGAGCCTCTCACCTGTGCCATCACTAACCCATCATTCATGCCAAAGCTTTTTACCTTGCCGTTTCGTGCATAGGCACGTCCCCGCCCGAGTCGCCCAGAATCAGTAAATCTTTCTAACGCATCGATAAATTTATTGCCCCACCAAGTCCGAGTAAATTGTGACATAAGCTGTTCTGCATTTAAATTGTATATTTCGATGACAATCAAAAATCCTCTCCCTCTCTCCCCCTCTCCCCCTCTCCCTCTCTTATGTTGTTTCTCCTAATCTAAAACCGCATTTTTATTGAGCCTAATTAATTTCTTAAATGCCTCATTATCCAACTCAGTCAACCACGATTCATCAGCACCAATAATTGACCCTGCCAATTTCTTTTTATCCTCAATCATTTGGTCAATTTTTTCCTCCAACGTGCCAATTGCTACAAACTTATGCACAAACACATTTTTTTCCTGTCCGATCCGAAACGCCCGATCCGTCGCCTGATCTTCCACTGCCGGATTCCACCAGCGATCGAAATGGAACACGTGATTGGCTTTTGTCAGCGTAATTCCCACGCCGCCCGCCTTCAGTGACAGAATAAATACCGAAGGTTCAGACTCTGGATCTTGAAACTCTGAAATCATCCGTTCCCGTTTTTCGCGACTGGTTCCCCCGTGAATGTAGTAAGTGTTGTAATGTAGCGTTTGTTTAATATATTTTTCCAACGCGCTTCCCAGTTCTGTAAACTGCGTAAATACCAATAAACTTTCGCCTTCTGCTTTGACTTCCTCAATCATCTCGATCAGCCGTTCCAGTTTGTGCGATCGCTCTGGTGTAAACTCACTTTCATCCTGCAAAAACTGGCGCGGATGATTACAAATTTGCTTCAGCTTCAGCAGTGTTGCCAAAATCATCCCCTTGCGCTTCATCCCTTCCGTCGCATCAATTTCTTGTTCTACCTCTTTCACAATCGCTTCATAAAGCGAAGCTTGCTCGCGGGTGAGATTGCAGTAGAGCTTTTGCTCAACTTTGTCGGGGAGATCCTGAATAATCGACTTATCGGTTTTCAGACGGCGCAGGATAAAAGGTTCTACTAATTTTTTGAGCGCGGCTGATTGTATGCGACTCCCATGTTTTTGAATCGGTAATTCAAACATTTTCCGAAACTGTGCCTCTTTTCCCAAATATCCGGGATTGAGGAAATTAAAAATTGACCATAAATCCAACAATCGATTTTCCACTGGTGTTCCAGTCAATGCTAGTCGATGGGTAGCCGGTAACTTTAAAATCGCCTTGGTTTGCGCCGCTTTGGGATTTTTAATATTCTGGGCTTCATCAATTACCACGCGATGCCACGCTACGCTGCTCAACAGCTTCTCATCTTTTCGCACCAAGGTAAAGGAAGTAATCAACATATCGCAACCTTGGACGGCGGCTTTAAATGCTTTGGCATCTTGCAAACGTTGAGGGCCGTGGTGAATCAGCGATCGCAATTCTGGAGCAAATTTTTCCATTTCCTTTTGCCAGTTACCAACTACGGATGTGGGCGCAATTAGCAGCGTGGGTAGAACCGAAGGTGCGATCGCTTTTTCTGTCTCTTTTGTAGTAGATAAAACTTCCCGCTCTTGCAATAATCGAGCAATTACCTGCGCCGATTTACCCAAACCCATATCATCTGCAAGACAGCCATTTAATCCCAAACTTTCCAAATAACTCAACCAAGAAACGCCGCGCTTTTGGTAATCCCGTAACTTGCCCTGAAACTTTGCTGGATCTGCAATTAACTCTAACCGACTCTTATCGTTCAGCTTCTCCAACATATCCGATAACGCCCGATCGCGCTCAACCTCCAACTGTTCGCTCGCTTCTCCTTCTGCCGTCAACTTCATGAAGTCAATCAGGCTTAAATCTGGGTTTTCTTCGCGATGTTTTTGCCAAAAATTTAGCATCTCCTGCATCTTGTCTTTGTCCAGTTCCATCCATTGTCCTCGGAACTGCACCAGCGGTGTTTTGCTATTTACTAATGCCTGCCATTCTTGTTCGCTAACCCGTTCACCCCCGATCGCCAATTCATATTGATATTCCACCAAGGAATCCGCCGAAAACAATCCTTTGCCCTTGATTGCAGCGCTCTTGCTGCCCTTCCCTTTGACTTGCAGGCGAATCTTCGCCCGTTGTCGCCCCTTCGGCGTCCACCAAGCGGGGACAATCACTTTGTATCCGGCATCTTCTAATACCCAAGCGGACTCGCTGAGAAAGGTGAAAGCATCATCTAAGCTGAGGGTAATGTTAACTGGTTTGTCGGTTTCTAGCCCTTGCCAAAGTTGGGGATAAATGCGGGCAGCGTAGCCGAGATTTGTCAGCAAATGTTGCTCAAAGTTGTCTCCAAATTGTGTTTGCAACTGTTTTTGTTGAGTCGATCGCGATCGCCAATAATCCTGCAACGGCATCCGCAGAGATGGGTCTTTTTTCGCAGCCACCTGAAACTCTAAAACCCAAGGTTGTTCGGGGTTTTCGGGGGATTGTAGTTGAAAGCAGAGGGAGAATGAGTCAGCAGATTGATTGCGCGTAATGCGATCGCGCCAGGTTTGCCATTGCCGGTATTGATCGAGGCTTACTTGTGCGATTTTTCGTGTTTGGTTGAGGCAGATTTGGAGTAAAGAATCCGCAATCTTATTTTCAAACGATGCTGGGATGGGGGTTTGAGTGACAATTTCCACGATCGCACACTCGGAAAAATGCCGCAGCAACCGTTCGCGATCGTAGAACTTTGGTGTATCTTGTAGCTGGATCTTCCGAAAACCGGACACACAAACTAAAGGCATCCATTCAACATAGCGTTGTAAATCAGTTTCGTACTGTGTGGAAACAATTTCCCATCCCGGATAAATCTCAAAGCTGGGTGCAATTTGGGCAGGTGTTTTGGGAGTTTTTGCAGTTGTTTTGGTTTTTGTCTCGCCCGCTTTCTTACGCCCGCGCGTGGCTTTCTCAGCGGGTTCGGATGTTTCGATGGGTGCGATCGCGATCGGAGCAGTTTCTCGATAGCGCAACGCCGGAATATAATGATCTTTCAGAACAATTTGCTTAAAATTTTGGGTGTAGTGATACCAAAATAGCAAGTCTGAACCAAACTGAACTTCTGCTACATCGTAGAGGGCAAAAAAATGCAGATCGTTCAATACTTTAGTCAAAGTGTGGGTGGCGATGGACACACAATCAACTTGCCAATACTCCAACTCAAATGTTTCGGGTAACTCTGTCTCTAAATATCGCGCTAGTTCTAAAGAGGGCAACGGCTGATTGTCAGCAGTGGGCAGTAAAAAATACCGAGGGACGATCGCGTATTCTCGCCCCATCGCACTTGTATTGCTGACTGCTGACAGTTGAATCCCGGCTTCTTTCGTTAGAAACTCTCTTAACTGTGCCGTCTCCAATTGTCGGGGATGAACCTTAGCAGGCTGTTTTTTCTTTTGAGTGGTTTCAACCCAAAGACAAAAAGTTCCACCTTGAACAAAACTCTCTTCTGTTTGAGGAATCCAAGTCCCGTGGAGGATTTTCATAGGTTATACCATCAATTAGCGGGAAAAGATAAGACGGCGGTTGAAAGAGACTGTTGGCGAATTCGCTGGTGGTGTTACCCATCACCTCTAGGAGGCAGTATTTCCGTTCACTATTGGTAGTTAATGGCTATATGGTCAATTAGACATTTAGTCTAGAACCACTATAGCAATCCTCGCATCAGTTTCAATAACTGGTTAACTTCCAAGCTTTGCCTGGGAACCGATGTAAGCGAGGCTCTGCCTCGGCCCAGACTATGGAGGCAGAGCCTCCGGATATGCGTTACCAGGAAGAGCCTGGTAACGAGTATAATCATTTAGGATTGCTATATTTTTAGGGGTGAGGGGTGAAGCCCTTTATTCATTCGCCAACAGTCTCTAATAATCAATCCTCCACTAGCAGTCCGCTCAAATCTCAAATCCCGGTTGTCAATACACAACTGAAAAAACTGCTCGTCGGTTAATTCCAGCGTTAATTCTAGGGGAGAATGTAGGGGGATAGTTTGTGATTCCATAACTGCCTCCAAATATTACACGAGTTGAATGTCAACAGTCAACAGTCAACTGCTGCGACAAAGTAAATTATTTCTAGTAAATTCCCGGAATAACCTTGTAAAACAGGATAACATAGGAGATGCAAGCAAAAAACAAACAGCATGACTCGCTTGAGTCACCCCCAGAGAAGCCTGCAAACTCCTCTCGGTTTCCGAAAAAACCCTTAGAAACTGGGACGAAGCGGGAAAAATCAAGACAATTAGAACTCCTACTAACCAGCGGCGTTACGACATTGACTCAGTGTTCAGTGACGGACTCGAACCAAGAATTACCGCCCTCTACTGTCGAGTTAGCAGCGCCAAACAAAAAGAAGACCTCAACCGACAAATTAGCTACCTCCAAGGAATCTACCCGCAAGGCCAAGTCTTCAAAGATATCGGCGGAGGACTCAATTTTAAAAGAAAAAGTCTTCTTGCCCTTTTGGGACAAGTCATGTCAGGAACTGTCAGCCAAATTGTGGTCTGCCACCTTGACCGACTCGCAAGGTTTGGTTGTGACCTCATCAGATGGGTATGCGAGCAAAACGATTGCAAACTCGTGGTTCTCGGTCGAACAGAGTTATCTCCAGAAAGAGAAATGGTTGAAGATATCCTTGCCATCATCCACGTATTCAGTTGTCGGCTCTACGGACTCGGAAAATACAAATCTACTATCAAAGAAGATCCGAGTTTACCCGGAAACGAAATTAGCAGCAACTTGGAGAACTTGGATAGCTGCTAGTCGGTGGTGCTACAACCAAGCGATTGCTATTCTAAAAACCCAAAGAATCGGTAAATACGATCTGCGAAAGCAGATTATGGATGGCGCACCGGACTGGGTAAAACAACAACCTTACAATCCCAGGCAGTTAGCAATTTTTCAAGCGTTTGAAGCTTATAAAGCCGCAAAGAAGTCGGGAGGCTTAGCCAAATTTAGAACGTGTCGCGATACTTCTCAAACGATTAGGTTCCAAGTCGATAACTGGAAATCCTGTATATTCTATCCCCAAGCAACCAAAAGTTTAAGTTTTAAGTCGGCAGAACCAATACTGGAAGTTATGCAGCATGAACCGAGCCTCAGTCTCATTAACGGTCAGTGGTTCATCAGTTATGCGGTTGATGAAACTAAGCCTGTCGCTACCGACTCAAAGTTAGCTGTAGCGCTTGACCCTGGAGTGAGAACTTTCATGACTGGGTTTGACGGACAAGAAGTTTTAGAAATAGGCAAATACGATATTGGCCGCGTTTACCGCCTTGCCAGCCATTTAGATAAATTGATGAGTCGAATCGGTCAAAATAAGGGTAGGAGTTTTAAGCGACTTCGGTATCGATTGAGAAAAGCTGCATCTAAGATCAGAATCAAAATCAAAAATTTAGTTTCTGAACTCCACAAAAAAACGGCAAAATACTTGTGCGACAAGTATCAGGCAATCTTTCTTCCCACTTTCGAGACACAGCAAATGGTAAAGAAAGGTAAGCGTCGCCTTGCCACCAAAACAGCGAGAGCGATGGTTACACTCTCGCATTACAAGTTCAAAAAAACGTTGAAGCATCAAGCAGCTAAACACGGCTGTGTTGTAGTAGACGTAACAGAAGAGTACACATCTAAGACCTGTTCAAAATGCGGTCACATTCATACAAAATTAGGAGGTAGCAAGCATTTTGCTTGCCCCTCCTGCGGTCACAAACTAGATCGGGACGCCAATGGCGCTTTTAATATTTTGTTAAAAGCTTTGAGAGATACCTCTTTGACTGGAATTCTTGCTGATTTCCAAGTCCTACCATACTCAGCAATCCCGGACTTCCGGGAATTGCCGGGTTAAATGTATCTGTTAACAAACAAATAACTAAGTCTCTGTATAACCTTGGATATTTTCCGGTTCAAACTGCTGCAAAATCTTCGCAGCTTTCCCAGTCAAATCATCAGTACCCTTAACCGCAATCAAAAATTTACCCGCATTCAAACGGTTGCGGTAGGGCAAAGCATCGCCACTACCAAAAGCCATACCGCCCGCGCCTCCAACAAAAACACTGCCCATCGCAGCGGCGATCGCACCGAGTACACCGCCGATCGCGTGATCGCCAATTTCCCCCGCCCAGGCAAAAGTCTTCAACTCAGTAATCAAGCTGAAAGTAACCCCAGCAATAAAGCCAAAGGGAATCAGCCAAATAGCCATGAGTTTAGCTTGTTTCTTCGCTTGCTGGTTCGGGTCGATCAAGCCAAATTCATCAGCAGTTTTGTAGCCGCGGCCCAAAATACTCACTTGCTTCATAGGCAAGCCTTCTTTTTCGAGAGCACAGTAGGCAGCTTCGGCTTGAATTCGATCGGGCAGTACGGCGATAAGATAATTCATTAGAAAACAATTCCTGATAGTTAGGCTGAAATAGCCAAAGTCTATTATAGACCGAAAAGACATACTAGCTAAGCACTTGGGGGATTTTCAGACGGTCAGAGAGTCTGATCGCCCGCAAAGCTAAAATATTTCATGCAAAAAACGGCCGACCTTGACCGAATACAGATACAATTCAAACTGCACAAAGGCAAGCTTGAGCTGAGCTGTTAGATACTGCTCTAAGTCTAAGTCTCAACTTTGAGCTCGCCAACGCTCGGTCTATTTTTACTATTGCACTCAATTGCTTGCTATGCCTAAAGTTCTAGTATCCGATCCGATCGACCAAGCCGGAATTGACATCCTCTCCCAAGTCGCGCAAGTTGACGTAAACACAGGACTCTCAGCCGAAGAACTGGTACGAATTATTCCAGATTACGACGCTTTAATGATCCGTTCTGGCACCCAAGTTACCAAAGAAATCATTGAAGCCGGGAATTCACTTAAAATTATCGGCAGAGCCGGCGTCGGCGTAGATAATGTCGATGTACCAGCCGCTACCCGCAAAGGAATTGTAGTCGTCAATTCCCCCGAAGGCAACACGATCGCCGCCGCCGAACACGCCCTCGCCATGATGCTCTCGATGTCCCGCCACATCCCGGAAGCTAACGAATCCGTCAAAGCGGGTAAATGGGAACGCAACCGCTTTCTCGGCGTAGAAGTTTACAAAAAAACCCTCGGCATCGTCGGTTTGGGCAAAATCGGCTCCCACCTCGCAGCCGCAGCCAAAGCAATGGGCATGAAACTGCTGGCCTACGATCCCTTCATTTCGACCGAAAGAGCCGATCAGTTGGGCTGCCGCTTGGTAGAACTCGAACTGCTGATGCGCGAATCCGACTACATCACCCTGCACATTCCCAAAACGCCGGAAACCCTGCACTTAATTAACGCTGAAGTGCTCTCGAAAATGAAGCCCACGGCCCGCATCATAAACTGCGCCAGAGGCGGCATCATCGACGAAGCAGCCCTCGCAGAAGCCATTAAAGAAGGCAAGATTGCCGGCGCAGCGCTCGACGTTTACGAACACGAACCGCTGCAAGCTGATTCCCCGCTGCGGAGTGTCGGTCAGAACATCGTGCTGACGCCCCACTTGGGAGCATCCACAGCGGAAGCTCAGGTGAATGTGGCGATCGACGTGGCTGAACAAATTCGCGATGTACTGTTGGGGCTGCCCGCGCGATCGGCTGTTAACATACCAGGAATTTACCCAGACTCGATCGAAAAACTCAAACCCTACCTGCAACTCGCCGAAACCCTCGGCAACCTCGTCAGCCAGCTAGCCGGAGGCCGAGTCGATTACCTCAACGTTCAACTGCAAGGCGAATTGGCCAGCAACCAAAGCCAGCCCGTAGTCGTCGCCGCCCTCAAAGGCCTGCTCTCCCAAGCCCTGCGAGAGCGCGTTAACTACGTCAACGCCAGCATTGAAGCCAAAGAACGCGGAATTCGCGTCGTCGAAACCAGAGACGCCTCAATTCGCGACTACACCGGCTCCCTGCACCTCTCGGCCAAGGGAACTCTCGGTGAACACACAGTCACGGGTGCTGTGCTCGGCGAAAGCGAAATTCGGATTACCAGCGTTGACGATTTCCCGGTCAACGTTTCCCCCACTCACCATATGCTGTTTACCCTGCACCGCGATATGCCGGGGATTATTGGCAAAATTGGTTCCCAATTGGGCAGTTTTAATGTCAATATTGCCAGTATGCAAGTAGGCCGTAAAATCGTGCGAGGCGATGCGGTGATGGTTTTGAGCCTCGATGACCCTCTACCAGAGGGGATACTGGCCGAGATCCTAAAAGTTCCGGGAATTCGGGATGCTTACACGGTAAATCTTTGACGGATTTTGGAGTTTAGATTTTGGATGCCAGGGCTGATAATTGGTAATGGGTAATTGATCGTTGGTAATTGGCCTGAAAGCGGGAATTTTTCTATTAGCCAATCCTCATTCCTCACTCCCCAGTTCCCAGTCTCCAGTTCCCCTGGGTCAATCTAAAATCTAAAATCTAAAATCTAAAATCGTTATGGCACATAGCTGGTGGGAAATTAGAATTCTTTGCGATCCGGCGCTGGAAGATATCATCTTTTGGCGTCTGGAACGATTTAACTGTCGGGGAACTGCTACGGAGCTCAAAAGCAATTCCTGCCTGATGTCGGCTTATTTGCCCGAAGAACAGGCAGGATTGCTGGATTTGGCCGCTCTGTCTCTGTGGCTGCGCCAAGATGCTCTGTGTGCAGGTTTGCCCCTACCTGCGATGCAGTGGGATTTGATTGAAGATGAAGACTGGGGCAGCACTTGGAAGGAGCACTGGCAGCCTCAAGAAGTGGGCGATCGCTTTTTAATTAACCCGGCTTGGCTGCCCTTACCGACTGATACCGATCGCGTTATTTTGCGTTTAGATCCCGGTGTGGCCTTCGGTACCGGTGCTCACGCTACTACTCAACTTTGTCTGGAGTCGCTGGAAATGCGGCTCGGTTTTGATGACAAAGAGTGCATCGTTGCTGATATCGGCTGCGGATCGGGTATTTTGTCGATCGGCGCGGTGTTGTTGGGCGCTACAAAAGTTTATGCTTTGGATACTGATCCTTTGGCAGTGCGATCGACCATTAGCAACAGACTACTCAACCGCGTTAATTCTCAGCAGTTGGTTGCAGAGCTCGGAAGTATCGATCGTTTGAAAGAAATGGTCGATGAGCCGATCGACGGTTTGATATGCAACATTTTAGCAGAAGTAATCATTGATTTAATCCCGCACTTCACTGCAATTAGCAAACCCACTACTTGGGGCGTGCTCAGCGGCATTTTGCTCGAACAAGCTAAGCCAATTGCTGACACTCTCGAACAGCACGGCTGGATTGTCGCTACTTTGTGGAAGCGCCAAGATTGGTGTTGTTTTAATATTCGGCGCAGTTAGCGTTTTTAGATTTGAGAGTTGAGATTTTAGGACTGTTGTATTCATTCTGAGCCATCTGGATTACTTGGTATGCGATCGGGTTCAACCTCTCGCACAGCTTGATATATTTATTGATAAAAAGTAGAAGTAATCGCGCTATTATCAAAGTATAAACAGCTTGAATAAGAAAGCTATGGACGTTGAAGAACTATATAGACGTTACGCTGTCGGAGAGAGGGATTTCTCTGGAGTTGATTTAAGTCATGCTGATTTAAACGTTGCTGACGTGGGTGATATTAGAGACCTCCCACCAGGTCAGAATGAGTTGAGTGGTATCAATCTCAGCGGTGCTAACTTGACTAGAGCCGATTTGAGTTTTGTTAATCTCAGCGGTGCTAATTTGAGTAGTACGAACCTTGAATCTGCTATCCTATTGGGTACTATATTGATTGCTGCCGATTTGAGGGACGCTATCTTAGATTATGCCGAACTGGGAGGCGAACTGGTTGATGCCGACTTGAGAGAAGCCAACCTGCATTGTACGCGATTGATTGATACTAACCTGACTAGAGCCAATCTAATGGGTGCAGAATTTGCAGCCACCGGAGAAGGTCGTGTGATTTTCTGCAATACCATTATGCCTGATGGTACTATTAGGAATGACGATTGCTCCTAAAGGGATTGATAGATCGGTTTTGCTGGAAAAGGGTATTGGAGATGGTAGGATATACTTTGATTATCTCATTAGCACGGTCTAAGATTGATTTGATATAAGAAAAAGTCAAATCAGCTTCAACTCATAGACTTTATTAAAAGTCAATAGCCTGGTATGCTAAGCAAGCTTTCCAGGCTAATTTGTTTGATGTCTATACGATCAGCCTTATGATTCGATTATTTCCTCTATCTCGTCTGGAATATTTGAGAAGAAGTCAAGCTCAGTCAACTCCTCAATTTGGTTAACAGTCAGTTGCCATGTTTGCCAATTTCTCCAAGCAGCTTTGTTTTGTATGTCTGGAAGACTTAACCCCAACAAAGTATTGAATGGGTGAGGAACTGGAAGTGGGAAATCTCCATTCGCATCTACCGATCCATTTGGATTAGTTGGGACGTGAGCTGGTTCAACCTCGTTGGGTGTCAAAATGCCGTAAGTTGTAGTGTTAGCAATTGTGACATTAGCAGGATTCAGTCCTGGTTGCTCTAAATCCAGTACGACCTTCCAAGTCCAACCAGGAATATTGATTCCTTTGCTTGTAAGAATCTGGGGATTTGTTAATCTGCTGGGTCTTGCTCTATGGCTTATACGTTGAGGATTTAGATTGCTTTCATAACCCCCAGCGACAACATAAAGCTCTTTTGAGTCAATATTAGTAGTGGATGCAAGCAAATCATCAAAACTCGTCCATGCTGGACTTGGCGGATTTTCATCTAGGCTGAGATCGTTGTTATCTTGATGCTGTGGAACTACATTCGTCATCAAAAAAGTCGCTATGTTGTCCTTTTCACTATTAGTTCGCTGAGACGAAGGTAGCATATGACCCCTTGAATACAAACTGTTGCTGTAGTCCTCATTTTTGACCCGACCCCAAGTTTCAGGAATACTTTGATCTTCGATAAATCTGAGATTTGAGCGCGCAACACTACCCAGCCACTTTTGATTCAGTTGCCAACTTACCCATTTAGGAGTTTTACTGCTGTCATCATAAGCAGTGGCAAACTGTGCTTTCTCTAGCAAATAGTTATTGCGCTCCGCAATAGCAAGATCAGTTGTGTTCCTGGCATCTGAGGGATTTCCAAACAGTAGATGTTGGCTTTTGAAAAATACATTATCTAAGTAAACATTACCGCCACCAACAACTTCAAACTTCAGAGTTGCTACTTGACCGCGCAAATTGTCAGGCACCTCTACTTGGAAAGTCTCAAACCCTTGAATTCCATAATCAATCCTTTGTGTATCTGCTAAATATGCACCTCTTGTACGATTCGCTCGCCTCAAGTTGATCGATGATGAAACGCCTAAAGGACTTCCATCTGCTGCTGACAAAGTGACCAAAACTGTTCTGCGTCGATCTCGATCCACCAGTTCTGTTTCGGGAACATGGAGGTCAAATCGTAAATTCCCCCACTCAGGCACAACAAAACGGTTGTGAGTAATACTTTTACCTGATTCTAGCTTCAGAGCATAATTTGCTTGAGTTCGATCGACCCCAATCCTATCGAGTTCCGCGTGCAAAGCCGGAGCCTCTGTTGCAGATAGCTGATTCACATCAACGAGATTGCTGGTAGACACACTCGCTGACGTTTCGCCATTATGAAAAGACCAACCAGGAATCGCATTAGAAAAAATAGTCCGATTACCACCCTGCGGATTGAAAACCGCATCAAAATTGCCGTTAAACAAAGTAGGAACCGCAGCATCTCCCCGCATCCTGGCATCATAAGTATTGTCAAAATCTACCGGGATACGCTCTACATTCGTTTGGGGACGAAACTCCTTTCCGCCACCCAAAACCGAATAAAACCACCCCGTACCAATTCCTTCCCAAGGAGCAGCATCAACACCATGCTCAAAACTGTCTTCCGGCGTATACCAAGGGCTAACGCGAGCGGCACCTGTCAAAACAGTAGCGCCAAATGAAAAGTCCTTATCGAACAAAGGTTCGCGATACCCATCGCCGCGTCGGCGGAAAAGAGGATTAGCATCTAAGTTTTCATCGAACGGGAAGTTAGTTGGAAACAAATCTGATGTCCCCCCATACCAACTCAAAACACGTCCGTGTACAGCTCCCCTTCCAGCAATACCAACAGTAGGATCGGTTTCCTTCGTAAACCCAGCACGACTGTTGTCATAATCTGGGTTATTTTGATTAGTTCCCAGAAAAACAGACAAATCCGGTTCTCCCAACAGCGGAGCAGTAGCATCGGGATTTTCTGACCTCCAACCTTCTCGCGGAAACTGAAGTCCGGGGGCTGTTTTTCCATCTTCAGTAGACGGAAGATTGGGAATATCCCGACCCGCAGGCGAAACCGTACCTCCTGATAAATCCGGTACTGTCTGATAGTAATTATCCGCAAAAGTGACATTTTCCCAAACCTGAACCTTCGGTTCGCGGAAATCGCCGAAATTATCTGTCACTACATTTAGCCCCGGTTGGTCGAAATCGTGGGGGTCTAAAGTTGTCATCTGAAGGTCGCGAATATCAGAGTTTTCTTTTCCACCAGCTTCAGGAAAATGAGTCCCCAAACGCTGAATAATTTCGCTGTTAACAACTGTTCCCCGACTGAAACCAACAAAATGCAGCGGTGAATTGAAAATTGCTCCTTGTTTTGCCGTGCTATTTTCATCAATGAACAGTTGGTCTAACTGCACGATGGAAGCAAAGAAAGTATCTGCCACTGCTTCGCTAAAACCTGAATCAGGAGCTGCCGATTCATTATTATTCGACCAGTCATTCAGCAGCACTAACGGTTGATTGTTGTCAAGGTATGGAGCTATGTAACTCTCCAACTTGGTGAGATAGTCGGCGTCATTTTCTGGATTCTCACCTGCTGGGAAATCTGGCGCAACCGCTCCATATTTGGTGACAGGAACCCAATAACCAGTAGCGAGGTCGTACCTCATCATCAAACCGTTGTCCTCAGCACCTGCATTGGCAATACTATTGCCCAGTTGGTAAAACTCTGAAGGAATTCCAGGGTTATCAAAAAAGGGAGCACTAAAGGGAGGCTTGAAGCCATGAGTCAGCACAGTTACGCTGGGGAAGACATCATTACCATCATCGGGCTCGGTCAATATTGGCGTCCAAAAATCGCCAAACTCTATGTTCCGGCTGCCATTTTTATTCCAAGCTTCAACAGCCCAATTGTACTCCTGACCCGCTGTCAAAGTGAGGTTGTCAGGTAGCGTGAAGCTGGTATTTGTACCTTCAATAAATGTTTGCCCGCCATCCAAAGTCCACTTGCCAATGCCGTCATCACCTCTTTGCCAAGTTGCAGTTAGAATTCGGTTGGGGTTGAAGTCGTTCTCTTGGCTGCGGTAAAAAGAAGTATTCCAAGGTTTTGTCAATAAGTCCAACTGTTCTGGTTTGCTCAATCCTTGATTGAACAGAAATTCATTGCCATTCGGGTCTGGTAAATCGACAACTTCATCCCACGGCAGCAGTCCTTCACCTTCATCGAATACGCTGAGGAAGAGGTTAACTTCTTCTACATTTTCACTCGGCAATTCGTCAAATTCCCATTCAAAAGTAGGAGTCAAGTCATTTGAACTATCCCCTGGCCCTGTTAAATCCAACCAATCCAGCGGTGTCGCCGCCAAACCGCGAGAGTTAGTCGCAGAAACGGGAGCTCGCTTGCTACCAGGCGGCACGCCGTAAGTATACTGGCTGTTCGCATCAATCAGAATCTGGAAGTCAGCAGCAACACTAACCGCTGGGTTAATATTATCAATGGGCACTGTGGAAAGGTCAGCAACCGTAGCATTTCGTGCTGTAGTGCTGTCAAACAAAGGCAGCCCGACACCTCGACCTTTAGCATCAATTTGAAATTGAGCGGGGTTGGTCACTGTTTTGACGAATTCTTCAGTGTCAAAAACATACACCTTGCCATTAGCACCGCTCAAATTGGGATAGGAAGCATAGAGGTACTTGCTATTACCTGAAAGCGCTAAATCAGTAGCAAATCCGTCGGGAATTGGTCGAGTTGCTGCTACTAATTGCGGATTTGTCAGCGGGTCTTTGATAATGCCGATATTGCTACCGGCCCGCGGGTCTCCATCCACGCTGGGCAATTCCTGACCGAAAAATTTCGTGTCCGCATTGCGACCCACAACAAACGCATAGCTAGCATCCGGTAAAACCGTTACCGAAACTCCCTCATTCACATCGAAGTAATCAAAAGTTGAACCCAGCCCTAAACTTGCATAGCGAGTGGTAGCAGCAAAACTTACCGGGTCATTATTAGTAATATCCAGTACGCCAAATCCTTTGCTATCTTTGCCGCTGTTTGTGAACGTCATTTTCAGCGGATCGACCGTAGCAGCTAATCCTTCTAACCCTTCATCAGCCGTTACAGTTCCGATTAATTGATTCCACTTTCGGGGGTTCTGACTTGGATCGCGGGGTCGGTCTTTGGGGTCAATATTCACAACGTAAATCTGGCTGTTTAACCCATTGGGCGCGGTAACGAATAGCTTCTTGCCGTCGCTGCTAATTGCCATCTGTCGCAAACCGCTAGGTGCTGCACCAACTGTGATAGTTTGGGTAACTTGGTGATACTTGGAGGAGAACGGGTTGATATCGAGAACGTAGATGGAATTGCCGCCAGCTTTGCCGTCAGCAATGTAAGCGTATTGGTCGCGAGAATCAAGTACAATTGAACGAGGCGTTGCACCGCTAGGCAAATCGATCGGATTGATGCCAGCTATATCGGCTTTGGTGTCTATTTGCTGTCGGGTTATCGGATCGACTAAAGCGACTCGACCTGAAGCTTCTAGAGGCACGTACACGCGAGAACCGTCGCTAGTTACAGTCAAATCTCTGGCTCTATCTAGTCGATCGTCCGTACCTACAGCAATGTTACCAATTAGCAAGTCGCTGCTGTTCGTTGTCGCCACAACAGATTCGGGGTCGGAACCGTTGAGTACGGCGATTCTATCCGCTGTCCACTGGGCCCCAAAAACATATTCTGTATCGTTTTCAATCCGGTAGGAATTGCTGTTGTAGAGAATTTCTGTTGCTGGTTCTGCCGGATTTGAACTGACTTTTTCGTTCTGTTTGCGACTGAGGACAATTCGGGAATCGCCCAAGGGTACGGTGTCGGGAACTCTGACAGCTACTTCAAATTTATTGTCTGCTAATTCGCGACTGAGGTTGGTTAGTATTGTGCCTTCGTAAGCTTGGTCACCAACATAAAATTTTACCACTAAATCGCTAAATTGGCTACCTTTGGGGTCGCCAAAGTTGTCTGCTAAAACGTTGCTTCCCGTCAGAAACAAAACTGGTAGATTGTTCTCAAAAGGTTGATTGTTTGCGTCTTTGAATTTGACTTCTGCACTTTCAATCAGTGGAGGATTTTTGGGATTTGCCGCATTTGGAGCGAGTTGAGATGCGCGTCTTTCCGCAAAAATACCCTCTTTACCGAAGTAGTCGATTTGTCTTTCGTTTACAGGTTCGCCAGTGAGAGTATCGAGTTCAAGAGATTTTTTTACGGGGGGGTAAAACTGAAATCCTTTAATGTGGGGCTAAAATTGATGGATTTGGAGGAGATTGTGGTGTCTTCGGGGTTATTGTTAAAACTGTCTGGAAGTCCGGGGAGTGCTGGCTCTGGGGTAGGGCTGCTAAGGGCTTGAGGATTGAGTAAGTTTGCGGTATTTAGGTCGAATTCAGGTATTAAGGTCGTTTCACCAATAGGGAACGGCTCTTGACTGTTGAAGGGCGATTTATTGGAAAATTTCATTAAGATGCGAACAAGCGATACAGTAACTTGTTGTGATTCTTAGTATCTCACCATAGGAAAATTGTTTTTGTCAAGCTGTTGAGGCAGAAATGTGGGTTTTTGTTATAAAACTTTACATTGTGTTCTAGATTCCCAGTACGATCGCACAATTCCGCCAAAACAATCTCGATAATCCGGTGAGAGAGCAATTGCAGCAGAATAATTAAGAACGAGAAACTAAAGAACGGACGTAAAAAGACACCGATCCAATTAAGTAAAAAGCATTCACCAAAATCAACAACGTTTTTCCAACATAAGAATTAACAAAACCAAAAACGCGGTAAGTTGACAGCAGGACTAACAACATTTCAACCAAAGAAACAATTGACCCGTAGTGCTTCCGATCCCAATAAGAAAACGGACTGATAAAACGGTAATTGCTGAACGGAAAAAAGTGCCGATGAGCGTCGTCATTGTGGACAGGCAAATCTCCCAGAGAGTGTAGTATCATGCTGATAAACAGAATTTGCACACTTTGCCAGCCAAAGTAATAAGCAATTAGCAAACCAATAACCGCCAGAGGTATAGAATGAAACAGAGCCACAATATCTTGCACAAAAGGCTCATAATATGCTTTTGACCAAATTGTAGCTTCGGGCAAGCGAGCAATGTATTTCGCCCAAAAGTAAAATAAAAATATTGGGATGTCGGGTAAGATTCCGCCAATGACAATAATGAGATTAGCTTGCGGCAGTTGCGGTGTGCCAAGAATTGCCAGATTGATAATAGCGTGGCTGGGAGTCTTCATCAGTAGGGAGCGTCAACTAGGATTATCTTATTCATAATTGATCAGATATTAGACATCTCCCATAATTCTTGTGGAACAGGCATCCTGCCTGTTCTTGAATATCTTTTTGGGAGATGTCTATTAGGTGACGCACCCTACGTGTGAGATAATTGGCTCCGGTTACAAGTAAGGTTGCACTCGATCGATCAACTGCGCCGGTTGCATAACTCCCTCAATGCGATCGACCTCAGCGCCATTTTTGAACAACACCAAAGTCGGCAAAGCATAAATGTGATACTGCGACGCCAACTGTTCGTACTTATCCGTGTCAATTTTGACAACCATCAGCTTGTCTTTCATCTGACCACTCACTTGCTCCAAAATCGGTGCCATCATCTGACAAGGCCCGCACCAAGTAGCGTAAAAATCCACCAACACGGGCAAGTCAGAGCCCGATAGTAACTCCTCAAAACTGCTGAACTGTTTTTGAACTGCCATAAGACAAAATAATTTTTTGGGTTCTGGCTCGATTTTAGTGCAAAATTCTCTGGTAGATTGCGAGGATACAATTATGGAATTATTACCAGAGACTTTTCAGAGATTGCGGGGTCAAGTTGCTGTCGTGACCGGTGCGTCGCGGGGAATCGGCCGCGCCGTTGCTTTAGCCCTAGCCACAGAGGGCGCTAAAGTCGCCGTCAACTATGCGAGTTCGAGTGCGGCTGCTGATGAGGTGGTAGCAGAAATAGTCGCTGCTGGAGGAGAAGCTGTCGCACTTGCAGCAGATGTCTCGAAAACTGACCAAGTAGATTTACTCACCAGTAATGTCATGGAAAAATGGGGACGAATTGACATTTTGGTGAACAATGCCGGCATTACTCGCGATACTTTGCTGCTGCGGATGAAGTTGGAAGATTGGCAAGCGGTAATTGATTTGAATCTAACTGGCGTGTTTTTGTGTGCGAAAGCTGCCAGTAAAATCATGCTGAAACAGCGAAGCGGCCGAATTATTAATATTGCTTCGGTTGCTGGGCAAATGGGCAATCCGGGACAAGCTAATTACAGTGCGGCGAAAGCTGGGGTAATTGGGTTTACTAAAACTGTGGCGAAAGAGTTGGCCAGTCGCGGGATTACTGTGAATGCAGTTGCACCGGGTTTTATCACTACAGATATGACTAAGGATGTCAAGTCTGATGAGATTTTGAAATATATTCCGCTGGGGAGATACGGGGAAGTTGAGGAAGTTGCCGGGATGGTGAAGTTTTTGGCGGCAGATGCGGCGGCTGCTTATATAACGGGGCAGGTTTTTAATGTGGATGGGGGAATGGTGATGGCTTAGGATTTCGGGATTTTTTTAACCGCAGATATCGCACAGGCAAGATGCCTGTGCCACGAAGGCGGATATCTGCGGTTAATAATTACTTTAGGGCGGCACGCAACTGACTGAGGACTTTTTTGTATTTGGCAATGCGTTGAAAATCTGCCTCTGTCGGATGGGCGATGCGACGCAGATCGAGATTATGAGTAACATCAGCGATTTTGACTGCCAATGCGATCGGGTTGGCAATCACACGCTCTAAATAAGCTGCATAAGCTTCTCCTTCTATTTTGGTAATCGCCGCGATCGCCGAGACGATAACTTCAGGAAAACCTTCGCTTCTAAGTTGCTCAAGTGTAAGTTCCGAATCTTCGACCGCATCGTGTAGAACCGCAACGATTTTCTGCTCTAGAGAATTTACATTTTCCATCACAGCGAGCGGATGATCGAGATAGGGATTGCCTGCCTTATCAACCTGCCCCTCATGAGCTTTGGCTGCGATCGCGATCGCTCGTTGTAGTAATGATTCGTACTCTGAGTTCGTATTTGACAACATAGTAAAGAAGTTCTCTATTAAAGTTTCAGTCCCCTCGCGGGGAAAACGTAGTGTGGGAATTTTTATTTCAAATATTCCTGCAACAATTTCCAAGCCATGTGAGTACCTTCCCCGGCGTTGACTTTTTCAAAATCTACATCTTTTCTCAAAACTACCAAACCCACACCTTCTTTGATTTCTATTTTATCACAATCGCTAACTTTAGCCAAAAAAAGGTGGTTTTCTTGTAAAATCTTTCTCTCTTTTTGGGTCTTTTGGTGAGTAAAAGTTGTGATAAAATCCATTTGGTAAAAATTGGTTGTGAGGCAAGTTTCTTCCTCCATTTCTCGCACTGCTGCCTCCTGTGGACTTTCTCCTATGTCCACGCCACCACCAAAAGTAGAAAGCATTCCTTGACTGGCAATACCGGGAATATTATCTCGCAGTTGTGCCCCAATCTGACCGTTGGGGAGCATGATAAAAATGCGAACTATTGACTGAGGAATATTCATGTTATCGAGGGAATAACAAAACTCAAAAAAGTTGAGCTATAGTTTTCTAATTTGAATCCAAATTTGCCTAATCCCATTGTACGCCGCAGCATACAAAGCCAGCAATTTATTGATAAAACTTTGCCAAATAGAACCTTCCCTTACCTCAGAAACTTCTTCGGTTTCCACGGGCAGCGGCGGCATCCCGACTACTTCATACAGCGGATATTCGCCACTTTTCCCCGGAATTGGCACGGATACGCACCGATTGACGATCGCCAATTCCTTAACTTCCTGATAAGTCTCCTCGGAAATCAGTAAACTTGTTCCCACTTGCTTGTTAGCAGCCTCGATCCGGCTGGCCAAATTCACCGCATCTCCGATCGCCGTAACTGTCTGACTCTTCGACGCCCCCAAATTCCCCACAACCACCCAGCCGCAGTGAATGCCAATCCCAATCCGCAATCGGTGACGGTATAAAGTCTCAAAATAGGGATTGAGTTTCTCTAGTTCCTCCAGCATCTCCACCCCAGCCCTCACTGCTTGTTCCGCCGCCTTGTCGGGATTTTCCAACCCAAACAGTGCCATAAAACCATCTCCCATGTAATTATTAATCATCCCGCCATTGCGGTTGATCGCATAACCCATTTTTTGGAAATAGCGATTTAAAACATAAATTACATCGTAGGGCAACAGCGATTCTGCAAACGCAGTAAACCCGCGAATATCGGCAAACAAAATTGCAATTTTCTTCTCTTGCCCGACAGGAGTAGAAATCAACTTTCCCGCCATTTCGTCGTTAAATGATTCCAAGTCTTCAGAATCGATCGCCAATCGGCGCAAAATCACCTTGCCGCCCGCAACCTGTGTCTGACAAGCCAGTCTAATTTCCGGTTCTAAACGCAATTTTTGGGCAAGTTCCTCTTCCGGCGAAGTGCGCGGAGAGCAAAATTCCAAACCTTCGACAATCAATACCCGGCAAGTCGAACACCGGGCGCTACCGCCGCAGATGTGGGTGTGGGGAATGCCGGCACGCAGGGAAGCTTCGAGAATTATATCGTCGTCGTCTATCTCGATCGTGCGATCGTCCGGCAGATAGTGAATCTGTGGCATATGTGGCGCGTCTAGCTAATTAGCGAGGAATCTCGCGGACATCTGTTATTGCAGCTAACCTGTATGCAAACCCGGTTTCTGGGCATTTTTTCTGTATCCCTGATTCCTTAACTATAAGTCGCGATCGGCATTTACTTATGATTGCGTCAGCTCAACCGCCCAACTGACAACAGTTTAAAAAAAGAATGCAACTCTCAGCAATAGTCCAACTCTTAGCTCATCAGTCATTCCCTCTTCTCAAATCTAAAATGTATAACTGAGCACTAAAATTTTCATCGCACCGTGAAAATACCCCTATTCAAGCTGTAGAGTTAATCTAAAATCTAAAATCTAAGATATCAAATAAACTGACATAATTCTTAATAAAATTCTTATCGCCCCAGCCCCGATAAATCCGTTATCAAATCCCCTTCAACCGCCACATATTTTTAGGATTTTGCGGAGTTTTGCTGTGCAAACCATACTTGGCAATAGTTTCAGCTTTTTTGCTCTCTAACAACCCGCTAATTTTCGTGAGATAGAATAGCAGCATCTTTAAAACCAGTATAACCATGACTTCATCAACAGCCCTACAAAACATCGAAAACCACATTCCCATCGTAGGAGATGTGCATACCAAAAGTCCGATCGCCTACGGAGCAACCCGCCTCGCAGTCACTACAGTTAACACGGTACAAATGGCAGTAGCAGAGTCTTACATCAACGGCTTAGAAGTCCCAGATTCAGTATTGCGATCGCTTTTTGATACCTGTATGCCCGTCTTTTTTAAGCATATCCCGTCCCTGCTTGCACCCTAGGAATGGGTACTAACAGAAACAGATTGTACCGCCGAAGGGCCGCGGGATTTAATGAAGATTCAGTAGGACTTACCTCAAGCTATGCTGAATCCGATGTTAGGCGACGGAAAACTCATTTATCCTAAATACAGCATGGGATTGTGGGAAAAAGGAGCCGCCAACCTTGAACAATCGCAAATGCAGATGATTGATGATGTGATTGAAAAGCTAGAGATTCAGGATGGCGACAATATTTTAGACTTTGGTTGCGGTTGGGGTTGCGTTCCCCATTACATTCTTTCCAAATTCCCCAATGTCCAGTTTACTGGCATTAACCTCAGCCACCACCAATGCGAGTATATGCGTCAGAAGATGCAATACCCCGAAAGCTACCTTAGTTCAGGTCGATTTACCCTATATGAAGGCGATTTGAACGACGCCAACTTCGAGACAAAATTTGACAAAATTCTCTCCATCGGAGTTGTTGAGCATGTAGGCAATTTAACGAAAGCTTTCCAAAAGCGGGCATCTTTCCTGAAGGATAACGGCAAAGTTTTCATTCACATCATCACAGTTCGCACTCCCAACAATATATCCAGCGGTTTCACCCACAAATACATTTTCCCCCACGGCTGTTACTGGAAATACGATGTTCCAGCCACAATAAAGACCTCAAAACCCTAAACAACTGGTATCTCAACGGATACAATTACTCCACAACCTTTGCTAACTGGCTGAAAAATTTTGACGATTCTCAGGCAATAGTCAAAGATTTAGACTACGGCATCGACTATGCCAAATTTCGCCGCATCTGGCGGTTTTACTTAATTTGGTTTGTGGCTAATTTCGCGAGTTGCGATGGCGAATATAACGGCAACGGTCAATATTTAATGACTCATGCCTAATCGCTAATCCGTAAACCCAGCTCAAAAAACCGAACACCCAGAACCCCGACATCTTTGAGATGTCGGGGTTCTTGAGTGCGAGCTACTTATCGGGAGAATGAAACCTTTCAATCTAGATTTAGGGCGATCGAGAAGTGTTGCCTGCTTTTGAGAAATTTTTCTGATTTAAAAAAAAGTCCGGAATCAGATTATCGATCGCTGAATAAGACCTATATCAAGCGTGAGCCTGCACAATACTTTTTAAATTCCATCCTCGATCGGTAGTGATGATCTCCGAGCTTTTACTACAAAAAGAGAGTTGATTTATACAATGGTAGACAATATGAAACCTTCTCTTCCTCAAGACGACCAGAACCAAGAACAGCGCAAAGATTCCTTGAAGCGTCAGCAACAAGCTTATCAGTTTGACAATGACGCTTTATCGCCTTTGGCATTATTGAAAGATGTGCCGCCAGTCGAGAACTTTTCGAGCAAGTATATTGGAGAGCGGATACTAGCAACATCGGAACTTCCCGGAAATATGCTGGCAGCCGATTCGAGAAGTTTTCTCGATCCTCTCGACGACCTCCAAGACTATGAAGATTTCTTTACTCTGCTGCCGCTACCTGCTGTTGCCAAAATCTACCAAACCGATCGCTCTTTTGCAGAACAGCGCCTGTCTGGAGCAAATCCGATGGTGCTTCGTTTGTTAGATGCCGGCGATCCTCGGGCGCAAACACTGGCACAAATTTCCAGCTTTCACCCATTATTCGATCTGGGCCAAGAGTTGCAACAAAAAAACATTTACATTGCCGATTATACGGGTAGCGACCAACACTATCGCGCGCCTTCAAAAATTGGAGGCGGCAGCTATGAAAAAGGCAGAAAATTCTTGCCAAAACCGCGAGCTTTTTTCGCTTGGCGGTGGACGGGAATTCGCGATCGCGGTGAACTGGTGCCGATCGCCATTCAACTAGATCCGACCCCAAATAGCCATCTTTACACCCCGTTCGATCCTCCTGTGGATTGGCTGTTTGCGAAACTCTGCGTGCAAGTAGCAGATGCCAATCACCACGAAATGAGTTCGCATTTAGGTCGAACTCATCTGGTGATGGAACCAATCGCGATCGTCACCGCCCGACAGTTGGCTAAAAATCACCCCCTTAGCCTGCTGCTGAAACCGCACTTTCGGTTTATGCTGGTCAACAACGAGCTGGCGCGTTCTTATTTGATCGCTCCGGGCGGGCCAGTCGATGACTTGCTAAGCGGTAGCTTGCCAGAGACAATGGAAATAGCTAGAGAGGCTTGCAGTAACTGGAGTCTGGATCAATTTGCCTTCCCAACCGAACTGAAAAATCGGGGCATGGACGATCCAAATCAACTGCCTCACTATCCTTACCGAGATGATGGATTGCTGCTGTGGAATGCGATCGAAACCTTTGTCTCCGGCTATCTCAAACACTTTTACCCGACGAAAGAGGCGATCGCAGAAGATGTGGAACTGCAAACCTGGGCACAAGAATTAGCCTCTGAGAACGGCGGTAAAGTCAAAGGAATGCCAAGCAAAATCGACACAGTTGAACAATTAATTAAAATTGTCACAACTGTAATTTTCACCTGCGGCCCGCAGCATTCAGCCGTCAATTTTCCCCAGTACGAATACATGGCTTTTGCCGCCAATATGCCCTTGGCAGCCTACCGGGACATTCCGAAAATTACCGCTTCTGGCAATCTCGAAGTGATTACAGAAAAGGATATTTTACGGTTGCTTCCTCCGTACAAGCGAGCGGCTGAACAACTGAAAATTATGTTTATTTTGTCAGCTTATCGATATGACCGTTTAGGTTTTTACGATAAATCTTTCCGAGAACTCTACCGGATGAGTTTCGACGAAGTTTTTGCGGGAACGCCGATCCAAGTTTTAGCCAGACAGTTCCAGCAAAATTTGAATATGGCAGAACAAAAGATTGATGCCAACAATCAAAAACGAGTAATCCCTTACTTTTCTCTCAAGCCGTCGTTGGTGCTAAATAGCATCAGTATTTAGGAGTGTATTTTGGGGGCGGGCGACACACCCAACCCCTACTCCCCACAAGAAAATTCCTTTGCCCATTCTCAGCTTTTGTAGTCTTCAGCGATCGAGCAATTTACAGACATTGTTCCAGAGGAATCAGTGAAGGTAACTTCATCTTGATAATGCCGGGGTGTTTCCACCAGCAACCGCCAAGCGTCGCCAGCATCGATTAAATTCATGCGATCGGGATAGTGAATTTGCAACAACTCTTGCACCATCGGATAATAGTTTGAGTTGATGCTGGGGAAAATATGATGCTCTGTGTGGTAAGAGAAATTTAAGTGCAGCAGGTCAAATATTTTAGGAACCCGCACAGAAGCACTGTTGATCAGCGGGTCATTAATGGCGGTCATCCGGCAACCCATATGATTGGTATAGATGTAAAACATTGCCCCTGCATGACCAATTGCGATCGGCAAAAAGTACGCAAGAGCGATTTTGAGCGGATGAAAATTTAGGTAGAATAAAATGCTCGCATGAAGGCCTAAAATTCCCAGACATTCAAATGCGATTGTCAATCTATCTTTAGGACTAACTGTAAAGGCAGCCGGTACGTAATCAACAGATTTATCGTTAAATAACAGCACCGATGTGAGATTGCGGAAATTATGCACTAACCACGAACCCGCCATCCCTATAATTAACCACACCGGATTGACTTCCACCGACGGTACAAACAGATTTTGAATCCATTTTCCCCAAGTATCTGGTTGCTGGTACAGATAGTTGCGATCGGGGTCTGCCAAAGAATTCGTGTTATTGTGATGTACGAGGTTGTGCAGGGATTTCCACTGTGTAGGTGGCATAAACAGCATACTTAGTCCCAAAAAGGCGATCGGATAAGTCAGGCGAGACTTTTTCTGAACGCTGCCGTGCATCAAATCGTGGGAGCTAAATAGCAAAACTATGATACTATTACCCATCATGACGGCTAAAGGTAAGTAAAGCCATAAAAGGTAGACAGGCCAGCGATCGAGATTATCAGCAATTCCCCATCCTAACAATAATATCCCGATATTTATCAGCAGTATCCCTAACTTGCTGGAATTCGCTTCAAAGGCCTCTGATGGCAGAAGTGGACGCAATTTCTTAACATATACCGAGTGGTGAATTAGCGTTTCTTTGCCTAAAGTCGGCGTTGCGGTCTTGTCTAGAGTATTGACTGATTTTTCGGATTTCATGTGATCGCTAAGAGTATTTTCATGTGAGTTAATAAGTTTCTAAATTTAATTAGATTCCGTACCCGATTTTAGATTGAACCCACACATAAATCCGGCGGCTTATTGTTAGGAGGCGGAGATTTTATCTGTCTCCACTGCGGCTATCCGGGAGCTTGCGATCAAATTGCTTGAGATCGAGGCGGCCTGATTGTTCTACCAAGATATTATTGTATCCTATAAAAAGATTTTTGGAACAACTATTAAAGGCTTACGCATCGATAATAGTCTCCCACTTTTCACTTTGGTTTAATCCCAATAACGAATTCTAAATAACCTATAAGATTAAAAAAGTCCGTTTCCCTGAACAATTTCTTTAATTGTCGTCAGTGTATCTAACCCGATCAATCCTCGGCGATAACCTTTTTGGTTGGACATTCCCAAAAATATCGCATCTCCCCGATTTTGATAGCGCCAAAACCGAGGTGAGGCATTAATAAAAGTTGAGGCGCTGTTAACATCCAGAGCAAATTGGCGACTTTCTAAGTAAGATTCAGTGGCAATGCAGTCAGCGTGACCACTGCTGTAGCGGTTGATCCAGCCGATCGCAATCTCTAAACTATCGACAACTTTAAACGCTATGGTTTTGTTTAAATACGGTTGAGTCCACTCGTATTGTTCCGCCAGCTTCAACTCTGGGAAATCTGCAACAAGATCCGCATCGCCGCTAATTTGAAAGCCTTTTTCTTTTAAACTGTTCCACAGCCTGACTAAGGAAGAAGGCTTTTGGTTGCGATCGATCAGCACTTTCTCGATCGCATTAACAGGATCGGGCACGCTTTGATGGCTGTCCAAAATCATCCACCTTGCCATCTCCAAACTACCAGTCGGCGACCAATAAAGGTAACAATTTCCCATTGCCGACCTCAAAACTGGTGCTGTGCACAGCCTTACCACCTGCTGCACCAAACTTGGTCTACCGTAGGGAATAATTAAATTGAGATATTGGTCTTGAGTGACCAATTCTCGGATCGAAGCGCCCCGATCCGGCGGCAGTATCTGCAAACATCCCGATGGCAAACCTACCTCATCGATCGCCGACACCAAAGCTTCCCCAATTACTGTATTAGTGTGCCAGCTTTCGCTGCCGCCTTTAAGAATCAAACTGTTAGCGCTTTTGAGAGACAAACCCGCGGCGATCGCCCCCAACTCTGGAAAGGCCTCGTAAATTAGAGCGATCGCCCCCAGTGGTAGCGACTGACAGTAAACCTGACACCGATCGACCTGATAAGAAGCATTGATCACCCTACCGATCGGATCTGGCATTTCCCCCAACCGTTGCAGAATTTGCACAGTTGTCTTGATCCGTTCCGGCGTCAGCTTCAGCCACTCCACAATCAACTCGGGAATCGCCATGTCCCGACTCGCTTCTAGATCCAGAGTATTTGCTTCTAAAATATCATTTTGCCGCCGTTTCAGCGAGCCCGCCATCGCCTGCAAAGCTGCAGCGCGATCGGCACTCTTTGTCGTAGCCAACTCCAAAGAAGCTTGATAAGCGCGACGCGCGACATTTGCGGCATCTGATGAATGGGTAAAATCCTCTATTATCATCTAGCTAACGCCTGTAAGCGAGCCATACCATCAGCGCCGGCAGCATTGCTAGCAGCACCGCGACCATTGCCCACAGAATAATATTTGGGCCCGGCGAGTGTAGCGCCAAGGGCAACCAAATCACTAGCGGCACCAATATCATACCCAAAGCCAGTGGCAAGTAATGGGCCTTCAAACCCGGATGCGCTCTGTTCCACTGGTGGCCCGTCCACCGCCAAGCCTGCTTGTAAGGATAGTTCGTTGATAGTTGCTCGATCACGTCTCCACTTTCGTCCAATACAAATATTTGTTGACAGCGGTTGCAGCCAAAGGCTTCTGTCAACGTTATGGGAACTAGACGACCCCGCCGTCGGCAAGGACAGGGGTACTCATCGTTTAAGTCAATCTTTGGAGCTTTTTGAGATGGCACTAGCGATCGGATAAAAAAAGCGTTTTTGCAAAAATAATCGTTAACATATCCACTTAATCAAACTTGTCAATTCCGCCAAAGCGAGGCTTTCAACTGCCTGTTTCGAGATATCGCCCGATCGGCAATTTTGACTTACAAGTTCTGCATTCAATCTTACCACTAACTTAGGTATTTTCAACCATCCTTCATTAGGAGGATACCGAAAACTTTCTTGATCTACTTTCCGGTTTCCTTGATTTTTTTATCTTCTAAAGCGGGTGACGCGATTCGAACGCGCGACATTCACCTTGGCAAGGTGACGCTCTACCACTGAGCTACACCCGCATTTCCTGCGGTATTAATAATATTGTCTCAATTCTCTAAATTTGTCAAGTCTTTTTAGTAAGTTTTTTTCACAAACCCAGTAAACCCCCCCCAAACCCACTCCCCACCTGCAATTTCAGCAGCCAGATCATTAACCAAATCAGTAATTGCCGTGAAAATTGACCGCCATCGGCTAACTACAAAGCTACAATCAAGCTGGAATTGTGGGAGAACACTGTCATGTCAGATTTAAATCGCGGAATCATGAAGTTCAAGGGAGCTGACAGTCCTATAGCGATCGCCATTTCGGCGATTGTCATTGCCGGCGGAATCGGCTTCTTGATCTGGTGGGCATTGCAATCAGCCTACACCTTCAGCTAACAGACTACTCCAACGTAAAACTTATAAGGCATTGCTCAGAAGGCAGAATTTAAGAAAAATTCTGTCTTTTGCATTTTTTTGCCCTTAGTCTTGAATTTATTGCCCAGGAATGCGGATCGATTGCTGACGATCGAATGATTGCCATAAATCACCCGATCGGGCGAGTCGCTAGCATGAGCCGAGATGAATCCCCGATCAACTACTTTTGTAGTACACTTGTAAACACGGCGCGCCGAGAGCGCAGTTTTAAATGCAAGTGTTTGCAAGGGTTGTATCTCAACACAAATTTATGGCAAGCTTTCAGGACATTTTCCAATACTACAGTCGGTACTGGAAAATCTCAGTTTACAGCATAGGCGCATCCAGCGTTTTGGCACTAGCCGATTTGCTTGTTCCTTACGCGATCGGTCAAATATTAAACGTATTGTCGGGTAAAGCTACAGATACAGTAACGCAAAAACTCATAACAGCGATCGCCTCTGTTACCCAGCAGTCACCCAACAAAATATTATCGCTATCCGTCTTGCTGGGCATAATTTTTCTGGTAACAGTCGCCAAAGCACCGGTACAGCCTTGGGTGGGAAGTTGGTTCCACTGGGTGATACCATTGAGGGCAAGGCGCGATCGAATGAGAAGTGCGATCGGCAAAATCCTCACCTTACCCCTAGAATTCTACGACGAAAACAACGCCGGACGGATTGCCAGCCGCATCGCCAAAGGCATCGCCAACCATACTTGGACTTACCCAGAAATTGCCGGCGACTTCATCCCCGAAGTCGTCCGCTTAATCGGCATTTTTGCCGTTATCTGCTTAATTGAGTGGCGGATTGGCTTATTAATTGTGGTTTCATTCCTATTTATCCTCAGTTTCACCCTCAAAGGCCTGCAACAGGTGACTGCGCGGGAAGAAATTCTCGATGAATACATCGAAGATACCGAAAGCCGCAACTCGGAAATTATCACCAACATCAAAACAGTCAAAGCTTTTGCGACAGAAAGCGATGAACTCAAAAGGCAAACCACCAGACTCGATCGCGAATTAAAAGTCGTGATCCACCGCATTCACAAAGGATACGTCACCCTGGGGACATACCAGCAGACGATCGTCCAGTTGTGTTTGTTTTCAGTTCTCGGTTTTAGCCTAGCAGAAACGGTAGGAGGCAAAATTTCCCTCGGATATTTTGTTACCCTTTACACGTTGGCAAGCATGGCATATTCCCAACTGCGTCCGATTAGCATTATCGCCGAATTATTGGCGCGGCGTTATTCTTCAATGATCCGGTTCCACGAGTTTATGCAAACGCCAGACGGTGTTGATGTGGTTAATTTAGCAGAAAATGCTCGATCGGCACAGCCACCTTATAAATTTACCGGCAAAGTTGAGATCAGCGGTTTGACATTCGGGTACGACAGTCAAAAACCCGTTTTGCAAGATGTGAATTTATTGATTTATCCCCGTCACACTGTAGCATTAGTCGGGCGATCGGGTTCCGGGAAATCGACTTTAGTTAAACTTCTGTTTCGCTACTTTGAACCAAACTCCGGCCGCATTCTGATCGACGGCGAAGACATTTGCAGCTTAGACGTGACTCGCTACCGCCAGCGTTTAGCCATTGTCCACCAAGAAGTAGACGTTTTTAACGGTACTTTGCTGGAAAATTTGACATACGGAAACAGAAATGCAACTTTCGAGCAAGTTGAGGATGCTTGTCGCATTGCCAAAGTAGACGATTTTGTGCGGCTGTTGCCCCAAGGTTATTATACCGTGGTCGGGGAGCGAGGAATGCGCTTGTCCGGCGGTCAGCGGCAGCGATTGGGGATTGCCAGGGCGCTGTTGGTGGAGCCGGATGTGTTAATTTTTGATGAGGCTACTTCTAGTTTGGACTATGAGTCGGAGCGATCGATCCAGATAGCCATGCGAAATATTCTCGGTACGCGCACCACCATAATTATTGCCCACAGACTGAGTACAATTCGCGAAGCCGATGCGATCGTCGTACTCGACGGCGGTAGAATCGTCGAAGTTGGCAGTCACGACGAACTCTTGAGTCAACAAGGCATTTATCGCCGGCTGCACTCCCTGCAAGAAACCGGGGAATTAGTGAGTTAGGGATTTCCGATACTTTTTTGCTAACATTTGCTAACAAATACATAAGTTGAGATCAGATCTCAACCAAGGCGTATCAACCGATGCCCGTAGAAATTTCTACAAGCACTTATATTCTTGCCTTCAGCTTGGTTATCGCTTACAGCCCCACGCCAATCTGATTATTTGCTTTGATAATGTAGAGGCAACTTATTTATATAGCGGTTGCGTACTACCAAGGTTTTTCACCTACATCTGAGTGGCTAAATTCATTCTATATGACATGAAGACCAGAAGGCAAATGTAAGTGATTGTTAGCAAATGTCAGAAAAAGTCTGACTGTTAATCAACCTCTTAGTCTAGACTTAGGGTGCTCCGGGCGGCAGTGCTGTTTCATTCTCAGGAAAATCAGGCTTTTGTAGGGGTAGTGCTACCCCTACTCCCCGTGCCTACCCCCCCACAGACGAGTTCACAGGCGTTTGGGACATGGGGGCAGCCACTCTTTGCTGCCCCTACAAGAGAATGAAACAGCCCTGCTGCGGGCGGGCACCCAGCCTAGACTTAGGAATGCACACCTTAAACCAATACGCTTGGGTTAAAACTGTTTATTCCGGGCGATATCCCTTGCAGCATCCCCCTGGTTGTTGGGAGACGCAAGAGTAAGTTCTGGTCCCCCCCTTCGTAGGGGCGGTGCCCCCGTGCCCGCCCTAGGCTAGGGGGGATCGGGCTCGGGCCCAAGCGTATTGCACCTTAAACAGTGTTCAATTTTCCCGTCTGCCGCTAACTCACTTATGTGTTCTCAACTTAATGATTAGAGTTTTAAATATAATGTTGCAAATAAAGATTCTGGTGCTAGGATATATAACTGTGATGGAAATGGGTCGATGCCCGAGCGGTTAATGGGGGCGGACTGTAAATCCGCTGGCTACGCCTACGCTAGTTCAAATCTAGCTCGGCCCACCTCAATTTAATAAGAAGTTAAAATTTAAGAATTAAAAATTAATTTTTTAATTGGAGGTTCTTAATTTTTTATGCCCGTGTAACTCAGTGGTAGAGTACCTCCTTGGTAAGGAGGAAGTCACGAGTTCAAATCTCGTCACGGGCTTCCTAATTTATAGTATATCCATCAAGGGTTTCACGCTCATTGCACAGCAAGAAGGTTAGTTTTCCGCTCAACTTTGGTGCTGATGGTTTTCTAATATGTCCCAAACAACTTCCATATCTGCCAAGTCCGCCCTCGACTTTTTGCGTCTGGCTTTTAACTGATTGAGCAAGTCGGCTGGCTATGGAAATTCTGCGACTCCCCACAAGAAAACTTATTCTTTGTGGAACAGGCATCTTGCCTGTTCTTGAGAATGGTGAAACATCTCAGTTCCAACTGAGATATTGCACCATTCTCCATTACTTTTTTATGAACAGGCTTTTCGGCCTGTTCCACAATAAAATTCATCTGTTGTGGAACAGGCATCTTGCCTGTTCTTGAGAATGGTGAAACATCTCAGTTCCAATCGACTTTAGCTATGAGACTGGGGTTTCCCCCCGGCGGATACTGCCACAAACTGATCACAATATTGTACCCGTATCGAAATCCCCGACTTCTTCAAGAAATCGTGAATCTAATCATCCTCATCCAATCCCAGTGGCACAAAATATTGACTGTAAACCACACTATTCGGCTCCCAAAGCGGTCGCCAATAAACATTTTGGATCACCGCTTTCTCCCCATCACCATCAGCAGGCCACTGAAAACTGACGATCGCAATATTACTATATCCCACAATCTCATCACCCTCTTGCAGCCAGCGATTGCGCCACAACAGCGATATAAAATTCCACAACCTATGCAGGAAGGGCAATTGTTTATTTTTATGCGATCTATCTGACGCAGTTCCCTTTTCTAGCAGCAAAAATACCCGAGCTCTTTGCCGTTTAATCCAGTCAATCCGATAGCCCCAATCAGGCATAGATTGTCGATTCCTGACAGCAGCGATAGCTTTCTTTCTGCCACCCCTCGAAATTTTCATTAATTCCAGCGGGTCATTCCATCCCAAACATTCGTGCGATCGCTCAGGCAACAGCGACTTAATCTTAGTATGAACTAAATGCGTTTTCCACTCCTCATTAATAAAAGCACTAGCAGTTAACTGTGCCAACACAGAATATTGACAATTTGACCGATAATTCTCCCTCGTCAAAGGCTCAATATTCGATCGAGAATCGCCAAAATGACAATCAGACCAATAACTCAGTCGCACAGCAGCAGCATAGTGAATATCCCCCGTCAACACAATCACCCGATCGCGCTGCTTAAAAAACTCCGACAACAGCTTTACAAAAGCTAACTCATGAAAATTCCAAGCATCCCCCGCATCACTATTAAAAACCTTCCCCTGTGCCACATCCCACTTTTGCACCGCATCAATAATCCACAAACCCACCAAATTTGTCGGCACAACCACCAGAGTCGCCTCAATTTCAAACTCCCCAGTTTTATTCAGCAAATCAGTCTCCCTCAAAGGCCGCTGAATTTGCTCCTCAAAACCTTTGTGAGTCAAAAGCATCGGTGGATCGATCGGGCTTTCCACCGGATACCCCCGCCAATTCCGCGTATCCAGCACAATCACCTCGTGCTTAAAACTTCTCACAGTAAAATGCCAATTCAAAACCTCACTTACACCCTCGCCATCCCGATCCAAAATAAAAACATCTTCATCTAATTTCAACTTAGGCAAATGAGTTTTCGGGTCGAGCCCGGGAATTCCCAAATACGAAGCCGCCTCCTCCCAAGCAGAAACATCAGTCCCCGCCGAAGCAGACCATTTTTCAGCAGCCTTGAATAATTTATCTCCCGGTTTTTCGCGATCGAACTGTGCGGGCGTATTTCCCCAAGCCTGAAACACAGCGTAAGCCAGCAAAGCATTCTGCACCACCCGCCGGCCCAGCGGCTTTCCCAGCACCCGGTAACACCACTCTCGATTCAAATAAAAATCGTCGCTAACATCATGGTCATCGCAAATCATATAAGTAGGAATATTCGCTAGCGCCCTCCTCACTCTCCACAAATTGCGAGCAAAACCGTCAAGTTCAACAACTTCTCTATCCCAGACTTTTGCCTGCTTAGAATTTGGACAAATATCCTTACCCTTCGGAAAACTCGTGCACCAGAGTACCGGCGACCAAACTAACAAATACATCGCGCAATATTCGCCCAAACTGAACAAGTGACTTTTAGACTTGTCCGATTGATTCACCAACATCGCCGTAAAGCCGCCAAAATCTCTGGCAATATCGCTGCGAGTCCCAGGCTGTAACTCAATTGGTTTTTTGGACTGATACTCAGCATCAGACGGTTTCTGAATTGGCGACTCTCTAAAAATTTCCCTCTCTGGGCTAACTGCATTTTCGTTTTCCGAATTTTTAGGTATACTGATACACAAATTCTTTTTTATTTGGGCATCATCCATCAGGGGTAGACTTTCTTCCCAGCCCAACAGTGTATCGCCAGCGTCAGTCAAGGCCCACAGCATGGCATCGGCAACGTCGTCGCCGTAAATTTGGTCGCCCGTTAAAAACAGTTGGTGGGGCCTGCTATTTGCCGTTCCTGCAAACTGTTCGATCGAATTATCCAAGATTGGCAGCGCATCTCTGCCGTCTCCGTGCGGCTTGCGACAAGAACCGTGAACGATACGCAAATAGTTTAAATCGTTCGGCGGCAGGGCAAAAGTGGGCAACTGGTGAGCGAAATAACTAATCGTCTCCGGCCCCAAAGCCGATAAATCAGGGGCGGCAGGCCACAGGCAAGAAATGAGATTTTCTTTCTCATTTTCTGGGACTGCACCCGCCGACGGCGACTCGCGACTCGCAGCAAACTCGATGTCATAAGCATAAATTTGCCCAGATGTCAAGACATTGCTGTTAATTGGTTTAGCAGTCACCGCGACTACGTGCAGGTATTTGCCGATCTGCACGGTAGAGTTCGCACCTTGCAGCAAGGGCCGATCGACAATTTCGCCGGTTCCGCCCTCTGTCGAATAAACCTTGAGTTCGACTTGGCGGGGTGCTTTCAGAGCCAGCCAAACTGTCACGGCCCGACTTTCAGTCCGGCGCAAAATCGGGCCCGCAAGGATCAGCGGCAAGTGATGAATTCGATGACTTAATGGCGTCCACGACATAGGATTTAAAAAATAAAAATTAAATAAGGGTGTTCTAGCAATCAGAATTTTAGGCGATCGAGCATCTGTCACCGGCTTAATTAATGCTAAGTCTGCCAACCCAAGTCTCCAAAATTGTAACAATTCATTAACTAAAATTAATAATCATGCTACAAGAAGAACAATTACAACATTTCCGAGATTCAGCCCCGCAGTTGTCGGTAATTAAATCATCAGAACCTGCTGGACGCCCCAACAGCCGGCCGCTCTACTCGTCACCTTTAGATCGGGCGATCGACCGCCACCCCCTCACCGTGGCTCCAGAAACCCCGATCGCCCAAGTGTTGGCTCTCATGAACCCGATGCGTGTCTCCTGTCACCTTTGTGGCGAAAAACCAAACGCTGTTGCTAGCGCAGCCAAGCGCAGTTGCGTCTTAATCGTCGAAGATAATCGGCCCATCGGCATTTTTACAGAACGGGATATCGTCAAGCTAACTACCGTCGCAGCTTGTACAGTCGGACTGACAATTGCGGATGTAATGACTCGATCGCCCATTACCCTCAAACAATCCGAGTCTCAAGATATTTTCACCGCTATGTTCACGTTGCGCCAGCACTCCATCCGGCATTTGCCCGTAGTGGACGAGGACTCGCGACTTCTGGGCATCATCACCCGCGAAGCCATTCACGAAGCCCTGCAACCGATTAACTTGCTAACCAATTTGCGCTGTGCAGCAGATGTCATGACGCAGCAAGTGATTTCTGCCCCAAAAACTGCCTCAGCCCTCGATTTAGCCCAGCTCATGGTTAAGCATCGAGTTAGTTCCGTCGTCATTGTCAAAGAGCAAACTCAGCATCCCGATCGGGCGATCGCACCAACACAAAATTACCAAATTCCGATCGGCATTGTCACCGAGCGCGACATCGTGCAGTTTCACGCCCTCGAATTAAACCTCTCGGAAATCCCAGCAGCAAGGGCCATGAGTGCGCCTTTATTTTGCATATCTCCCGCCGATTCCCTCTGGAGTGTGCACCAGTCCATGCAGCGCCACTGCGTCCGCCGTTTGGTAGTAGTTGGCAGCCAGGGAGAACTTTTGGGTGTTGTTTCTCAGACAAGTTTGCCGCAAGTTTTTAACCAATCTGAAATGTATGGGACGATCGAGCTGTTGCAACAAGCAGTGGACGATCGAGCCACCCAATTGCAGAAAGCCAACGAACTTTTGCAGCAAGAAATTTTAGAGCGGCAGCGGGCCCAAGAAGCCCTGCGCCAAGCTCACGACGACTTAAAAAAACAAGTTGAAGAACGCACCGCTCAACTTTTAGAATCCAATGAATTGTTGAGACGGGATATTCTCAAGCGCCAGCGAGTCGAAGAAGTGCTGCGGCGAAAGCAAACTTGCTTGAAAAATCAAGCGCAGCAATTAGAGCAAACTGTGCGAAAGTTGCAGCAAACTCAAACTCAATTAGTGCAAACAGAAAAAATGTCTTCTTTGGGACAAATGATTGCCGGTATCGCTCACGAAATTAACAATCCTGTTAATTTTATCTACGGCAACCTTTCCCACGCCAGCCACTACATCAAAGAATTGATCCAACTTTTGGAACTTTACCAGCAGCACTATCCCGAACCAGTCTCGGAAATTCGGGAAGCAGCAGCAGAGATGGAAATCGATTTTTTGGTAGAAGACTTATCTAAGCTAGTGTCTTCTATGCAAGTAGGAACCGAGCGCATCCGCCAAATAGTTGTGTCGATGCGTAATTTTTCGCGATCGGATCAATCTAACATCAAATTCGTTGACATTCACGAGGGACTCGAAACCACTTTGTTGATTTTGCAGCACCGGCTCAAAGCTCACGGCGGACATCCAACTATTCACATTATTAAAGAATATGGCAATTTGCCCCACATCGAGTGCTGTGCCGGTCAGATCAATCAGGTGTTCATGAATATTATCGGCAATGCTATTGACGCTTTGGATGAAGAAATCCAGCAAGGGGAATGGGCGACGAGAAATGCGAAAAATTCACCCCCGTCAAATCCTAGTTCTCCATTGACTGTTCCCACTATTACAATTCGTACTGAAGTTGTTGGTGGCGATTTTGTCGCGATCCGCATTTCCGAC
This sequence comes from Microcoleus sp. T3_B1, assembly GCF_036700445.1. Lineage (NCBI taxonomy): Bacteria > Bacillati > Cyanobacteriota > Cyanophyceae > Oscillatoriales > Microcoleaceae > Microcoleus > Microcoleus sp. T3_B1. The sequence continues at coordinate 58,036 of NZ_JAUBOX010000003.1, read as the reverse complement.
AACGGGCGGGGCATACCGGATGAGATTCGCCACCAATTATTTGACCCGTTTTTTACTACCAAACCAGTCGGCAAGGGCACTGGGTTGGGACTGTCGATTTCTTACCATTTAGTTGTCGAACAGCACGGGGGGCGGCTCGACTGCGTTTCGGAACCTGGAGGGGGCACTGAATTTGCGATCGAGATTCCGATCGTCAGTTGTCATTAGTCAGCAGTCATGCGATTTTCGATTTTCGATTTTAGATTTTAGATTGAAGAATTGGAAATCACTGAGGAAGCTCGTGGTTTGGAGCGCGGGCCTACAGTTGCATTCTTTTTTTTAACTCGTATCAGTAGTCATTGGGAAAAAATAATATTCTCCCAATCTCCAACTCTCCAACTCTCCCGCTCCCCCAATCTCCCCCTCACCCGCCAATTCCTAAAAATTCACAATTTTTTACACAACACTCAAAACCCCAGCAAAATCACCCGCCACAGCCGAAAGCTAACATCACTTTGCCCTCCCCTGACCCAAATGGGCCCAACTCACTATCTCCTTTGCCTCATCCACTAGCGCCTTTGTGCCCGTTCAAGTTAGCCGCACAAGCCATCAACTGCCTGCATCCTAGCCCCAAAGCCAAAAGCCCAGATTGTTTGACAAGTTAATTTTTGTTTTATTTTTGTACCTCTTTATATTAAAAAAGTATCCTAAAATTAATTAAGAATCTAAAAAAAATCTAAAAATAGATTTTTAAATCCAAAAACCAGTTAAGATTCCCAAAGATGCAAAATAAACAAATTTACTAGCATTTTCATTTAGACGCCCCCTTTCTTTTCATCGCAAGTTAGCTAATAATGCTTTCAACGAGGTGACTAAGGGCCGAGTCCAAAATTGGCCTAACCCAAAGACGGATACAAGCCCCAAACAAAAGTCGTCGAGATCGAAAATTTTAGTTAGGGAGAAGCCCCAGATTCATCTGTGGAGTCGATTCTTTAATCTCAAATCTGAAATCTCCAATCGACTGACAGTAAAGGCATTGCAATTGGGCTATTGCAATTGGGCTATTGCAATTGGGCGATCGAAAAAAAGCATGAAACCCCAGCCCTCATCGTTTTGATAGAAACCTATAGGAGAACCAAGAGTGAAACTAGCAGTTTACGGAAAAGGTGGAATTGGTAAATCGACAACAAGCTGCAACATCTCCGTTGCCCTAGCCAAGCGCGGCAAAAAAGTTTTGCAAATCGGTTGCGATCCAAAGCACGACAGCACATTTACCCTCACTGGCTTCTTGATCCCCACAATTATTGACACCCTTCAGCAAAAGGACTATCACTACGAAGACGTTTGGCCAGAAGATGTCATATACAAAGGCTACGGCGGCGTTGACTGCGTAGAAGCAGGCGGCCCTCCCGCAGGAGCTGGCTGCGGCGGCTATGTAGTCGGCGAAACCGTCAAACTGCTCAAAGAACTCAATGCCTTCGACGAATACGACATCATCCTGTTCGACGTGCTCGGTGACGTAGTGTGCGGCGGTTTTGCAGCCCCCTTGAACTACGCCGATTACTGCATGATTGTTACCGACAACGGGTTCGACGCTTTATTTGCGGCCAACCGCATCGCCGCCTCAGTCCGCGAAAAAGCCCGCACTCACCCGTTGCGACTCGCCGGTTTAATTGGCAACCGCACCTCAAAGCGCGACTTGATCGACAAGTACATTGACTCTGTACCCATGCCGGTGCTGGAAGTGCTGCCCCTGATTGAAGACATCCGAGTTTCTCGCGTCAAAGGCAAAACATTGTTTGAGATGGCCGAAAGCGATCCTTCCCTCAACTACGTCTGCGATTACTACCTCAACATCGCTGACCAGATTTTGGCAATGCCCGAAGGAGTAGTGCCCAACGACACGCCCGATCGCGAATTATTCGCCTTACTTTCAGATTTTTATCTAAATCCAGTGCAACCGGTGGTCAAGAAGGAGGAAGATGAGCTAGACCTGATGATGGTTTAATAGGTCTAGCGATCAGGATGAGGATAAAGAGGTTATGGCTTTTTTTGATACTTTTTCAGTTGCTCTCAAACAGAAGTGGTTGGACTACTACCAGGTAAATCGGGCTTGGCTGCTCCTGCACATGACGGCTGACAACACGGTCGCCACACCCGACGGCGGGAAAAGGCCTGTTTCTTACCTCATCCTGGGAATTGCGGCTGCCCTGGAGCCGGAACTCCAGCAATTAATGCTGCCCTTCTCAAAACTCAAGCCGGATGCAGACAGCCTGATCGAAGTGTTGGGGCTAAATTTTGACCCTGACATCGCGCTGGGTATGCCCTCAAATATCGTGCCGCAGACGATCGGCACATCTCCAACACCCGCAGCCGCTCAAACTGCAACTACTGCACCCGCAGCCGCTCAAACTGCAACTGCTGCACCCGCAGCCGCTCAAAAGGCAACTGCTGCACCCGCAGTCCCTCAAACTGCAACTGCTGCACCCGCAGCCGCTCAAACTGCAACTGCTGCACCCGCTGATGCCAAATCTAATAAATTGGGCGGTGCGGCCTTAGCAGCAGCCGGAGTAGTCGCCGGAGTCGCCGGAGCGGCCGGTCTGGCTGCTGCTGCGTCAGCACTGAGTTCCGACGACGAATCCTTCGATGAGTTTGAGGAAGAAGCAGTCTCTGATTTCGACCTGGGCGATGACGAGGAAGATGCCGTATCTGACTTCGACCTGGGCGATGACGAGGAAGAAGCGGTCTCCGACTTCGATATGGACGACGATGAGGAAGAAGCGGTCTCCGACTTCGACATGGACGATGACGAGGAAGAAGCGGTCTCCGACTTCGACATGGACGATGACGAGGAAGAAGCCTCGGCTTTGGACGGTCTCGGTCTCGAAGACGATGAGGAAGACGCCGTATCTGACTTCGATATGGGCGACGATGAGGAAGACGCCGTATCTGACTTTGATATGGGCGACGATGAGGAAGACGCCGTATCGGATTTTGATATGGACGATGACGAGGAAGATGAAGCCTTGGCTTTGGGCGGTCTCGGCCTCGGCGATGATGACGAGGAAGATGAAGCCTTGGCTTTGGGCGGTCTCGGCCTCGGCGATGATGACGAGGAAGATGAAGCCTCGGCTTTGGGCGGTCTCGACCTCGGCGATGACGAGGAAGATGAAGCCTCACAATTTGGGACTTTGACCTCTGGAGATCTTGAATCGGGGATTTCCGATCCGTTTGGGGAAGAAGATGCAGAGTTTGTCGCCGAAGAAATACCCGATCCTTTTGGGACAGCGACCTCAGATGACCTAGACATGGATCTGGGCGACTTGGACGATGACGGTATTGACGATTTCTCTGTATCTGATGACGATGACCTCGACGATCTCGGACTCGACGATCTGGGGGAAGCAACTACCGGAGATCCAGATGAAGATGATTTAGATGCTCTAGATCTCGGCGATTTGGATTCCGACGATGAAGATGAAGAAATTTCCGGCTTTTTATCTGATTTTAAGTGAGGTTGTTGCGATCGCCCGCATCTCTTCTAGTCTGGAAGTTTTCCGCTCTATTTGTGAGTTGTGAGTTGCGAGTTGTTAATTTTTAATTAGCTCAAACTCACAACTGCCAAAAGGCTTTTTCCCGCGAGCGAGTTGAAGAACACTAAATCCCTGCTGTGAGGGATTATATGCCCTCGCGCAGAATTTTTTAGCTCAAATTTTGGATGCTGCGGCTGCTGCGGAAATAGTGAATGGGCTGCATCTATTTTTCACAGGAATTAGCCCCAAAATAGGTATTTCTATTTATTGTTCGCTGTGCGTCGCGATCGCGCTTTCGCAGGTGTTTGATCGCCACTGCGGCTGTTCGCGTTTGAGAGGAAAAACAGCCTATTCCTCTCCTGGGCGATCGCACCGAGACGATCGCAAAATCCAGGTGTTTCCTCGCTCCGCCGCAAGTCCTGTTCGAGACGAAAAACAATTTAAATGGAGAAGATTTGAGATATGACTGCTATTACTACTAATGAACCGGAAGCTTTAAACTTTGAATGCGAAACAGGCAATTATCACACTTTTTGTCCGATTAGTTGCGTAGCTTGGCTTTATCAAAAAATTGAAGATAGTTTTTTCTTGGTCATCGGTACCAAGACTTGCGGCTATTTCTTGCAAAACGCAATGGGCGTGATGATTTTTGCTGAGCCTCGCTATGCGATGGCTGAGTTGGAAGAAGGCGATATTTCCGCTCAGTTAAACGATTATGATGAGTTGAAGCGGCTGTGCTTGCAAATTAAGCGCGATCGTAACCCCAGTGTAATTGTCTGGATCGGCACTTGCACCACCGAAATCATCAAAATGGATTTGGAAGGGTTAGCACCGAAACTCGAAGCAGAAATTGGCATTCCCATCGTCACAGCCCGCGCTAACGGCTTGGATTACGCTTTTACTCAAGGGGAAGATACCGTTTTGGCAGCAATGGCTGCTAAATGCCCTGAGAAAGCGCCCGTGATGGAATCTCAGAAACAAGAACGCAATGCTATCTCTCAACTGCTGAATTTCGGCAAGAAAAAAGAGGAAGTTGCAGCAGATGAATCGGAATATGTCAAGCACACGCCGCTGGTACTTTTTGGTTCTTTGCCCGACCCGGTTGTTACTCAGCTAACCTTAGAATTGAAGAAGCAAGGAATCAAAGTTTCCGGTTGGCTTCCTTCCAAGCGCTACACTGAATTGCCAGTCTTGGAAGAAGGTTATTATGTATCAGGCATGAATCCGTTCTTGTCGCGTACTGCGAGCACTTTGATGCGCCGCCGTAAGTGTAAATTAATTGGTGCTCCGTTCCCCATCGGCCCTGACGGAACTCGCGCTTGGATTGAAAAGATTTGCTCAGTGTTGGGAATTGAACCAAAAGGTTTGGACGAACGGGAAGCGCAAATCTGGGCAGGTTTGGAAGATTACCTGCAAATAATTCGCGGCAAATCTGTCTTCTTTATGGGCGACAATTTGCTAGAGATTTCTTTAGCACGTTTCTTGATTCGCTGCGGCATGACTTGCCCGGAAATCGGCATTCCTTACATGGACAAGCGCTATCAGGCGGCCGAGTTGGCTTTGTTAGAAAAGACTTGTCACGAGATGGGAGTTCCTACTCCTCGGATTGTGGAGAAACCAGACAATTACAATCAGTTGCAGCGGATTTACGAGCAGAATATTGACTTGGTGATTACTGGTATGGCTCACGCTAATCCTTTGGAAGCGCGGGGAATTAATACTAAGTGGTCAGTTGAGTTTACTTTTGCTCAGATTCACGGCTTTGGTAATGCGCGGGATATTTTGGAGTTGGTGACTCGTCCGTTGCGCCGGAATAATTCGCTGAAGGATTTGGGTTGGGGTAATTTGGTGAAGAATGAAGCGAAGGTTTAATTTTTGAATTACACCTGATTCATAGCGAGGGTGGGCAATGCCCGCCCTTATTTATTAGAATAGTACAAGCATCTGTAAAACTTCCTGGGCAAGTTAGGAAAACTGGTAGAACAATTTTTAGCAAATCCACCAGAAGTGCGCTTTGACGATGTGTGCTATATTCTAACAGCTTTTGGATTTGAAGAAAAGCGATCGAAAGGAAGTCACCATACTTTCCGAAATGCTGATGGATTAAAAATTACAGTTTCTAAAAAAGGTGGGAAGAAGGTAAAAGGAGTATACGTCAAGCAAATTGTTGTGCTATTAAAACTGGAGGAATGGAGCAATGAATCAGAAGATGAAAGTCAAGCTTAAATCTCTAGACTATTACTTGAGTCTTAAATATCCTATCAGTTTTTATCCAGAATCCGAAGGTTATACAGCTATAATCAAAGACCTTCCTGGCTGTATGTCTCAGGGTGAAACTTTATCGGAAGCGATGGAGAATATTCAGGAAGCTAGGGAATTATGGATAGAAACAGCTTATGAGTGTGAAGATGAGATTCCTTTACCTACAACGGAAATTGAGTATAGCGGAAATTTATCGTTGCAAATTCCTAAATCTCTACATTTGAGTTTAGCAGAAAAAGCGGAAAGGGAAGGAGTTAGTCTTGACCAGTACATTCTGGTTGTGTTAAGTAAAGCAGGTTAAAAGATAATCAGATAAGGACGATCGAGTTTGAGGGAGGGTTAAAGGGCGATTCCCTTCGGGATAGCTTCGCTTCACGCTCTTTTATTTTTTTATGAACCGCTGATGCAGGCAGATTAACGCAGATTAACGCGGATGAAGAGTGCGATCGCTTTTTTAATTAATCGTCGCGGGTTACAAAATGTTGTGTATGCTCTCAACAACTTGCTCAATAAAATCAACCGCTTCATTAACTAATAGTTCATCAATAGGCCAGCGATTGCCTATTGATAATGTAGGATCTATATCGGCTTCATGTGCAATTTTATTTCGGCGATCGACAATCAGACTTAGCTGTTGTTTTATACTTCTAGCAGGGCTACCCATGTTAGTAGAGACTTCTTCCCACAACTTTTTATCGCTAATCAGCCGGATAGCATCAGCTATAGCTTCTGGTTGTTGAAAACTTTTGTAGCTGTGGCGTTGCCGAATTTCATCTTCTAGCCAGGAATCAATATTTTGTCCTGCGTTTATACCAGCGCGAGCGTTACCCAGTGAAATTTGAAACCGCGAAAATGCTGGAGGTTCAGGACGTTGGCCTCGGTGAATTTCTAACATTCCTATCCTAACAACTTCGTGAATATAATAGTCCAAAGCGCTAACCGCTAGAACAAGTGCAGCTCTGAGCATATCTGAAAGATCGAGAACACTACTAGCTTGAGCTTTTAGAGAATTATGCACAGCAATTAAATCGCGAACGCGGGTAATACTGATGCGAAATAGATCAATTGCTGACTGCATGGCACGTTAACCCAATAACTCTGTCTGCTAGTTTGGAAAAAGCTTCTCTGAAGGGTTTTTGTGCTTTTAGAGCATCTGTTAAAACTATACCACTCTGTTCTATTTGCTCAGAGGTGAGGGCAAAAACTGGTGTTTGATGCTCTTGAGACTTAGCAATAAGGCTGTTAAAGTCAGAAATTTTTGCAAGGCAGAAATCACTGCCAATTCCTTGAGAATTGTACATCTGATTATTTAGTAGCATATTATTTATTTGCAAAGATGGTACTAATCTAGTAGAAACAGCTTCTTCAATGGCATTGATCCACTTCTGAAAAGCAGCAGCGGGTTCTTGACGTATTATTCGATAATTTTGAACTACAGTCCCAAGAAAGCGCGGTGTAACTTTTGGAAATGGATAGGCAGCATCTTGCAAAATCCTCATTTCAGAAGCTTTTTGAGCCCAAGCATACCATTTTGGCAAAATTGTTGCCAAAGAATCAATCGCCATTACTGAAAAAAAGTCAGGACTGGTAGGAAGTATAAAAAAATCACTGGTCATCAGTAGATTCTGATTGATTGAGCTTAAACTTGGACTCATATCAATCAAAATATAATCTGCCTCAAATTTATCTGCTGTTTTTTGCAAAAGATATGAAATTGAACCAGGTAAGTTTTGAAGTGCTTGAATTGAACCACTTAGCTCTTGTGCAATTCCTAATGTTACCTCATATTCAGCAAATCCCACATGACCAGGCAACAAAAACAGACCCTCGCAGGCCTCCACTGGTAAACAATCTACAGCCTCAATTAGCTTAGGTCTTGATTCAAATGCAGGTGCTAAGCCTGATTTAATATTCTGTTCTTTTTTATAGACTTCCTCTAGCTCTTCCTTAGTTGAAGACCCCAAAACCATACCTGTGAGGTTGCATTGCGGATCTGCATCCACTAAGATTACTTTTTTTCCCTTGGTGGCTAACATCCATCCTAGATTAAATGTAGTGGTTGTTTTGCTAACGCCGCCCTTGTGATTAAATAGAGCTATTTTCTGAACCATCTTTTTTTATACTTTTGGGGAAGTCAGTACCTGAGCTATAACTCAGGCTATGACTATTATACAGTCAGGGATGAAAGGGCGCACTTTTCTCCAACCTTTCCAGAATCTCAGGCCACACGCCCGTAACACGATCGCAAGTACGATCGCCTATAATCGAAACTAGCCAAACTCTCATCAGTTGAGAAACCGCCATGAGTCAAGACAAGGAAGAAATTAGCTATTCAGAGAAAACAGAACGTCTCAGAGTTATCGGTCAGTTTATCAAAACTGTGACACCGATGATTTGGACGATCGTAATTTTAGTAGTCATCATTCCCCTATTAGGTAACTTTCTAATTTCCCAGTCACTAACAAATACCGGAACCACAGCAGTTGTAGTCTCCCCGCCACACGATTTCAGCAAAGTCAACCAAGACATTAAAAACGCCATCCAAAAATCCCATATAACAGCCGAAACTTTCGCATCCAAAGAATTGGACAAATGGGAAACCGAAGTAATCGCGCGGGTTGACAACAGTTTCCTCGATTGGTACTTTGATTACTTCACTCAAAAAAAGATGGAGTTTACCGTACCTTTTAACTTCGTGAAATCTGCCGTACTCAACAGATTTGATATGACAGCAGCATCTCAAGCTGTTTCCGAAAAATTAACTGAAGACTTTCAAAGAGAATTTGCTAACCGCGTTCTGGCACCCAAAAATGCTCAACTGCGATTTCAATTAATCACTCAAGATACTGCTAATTTGTATATATCAGAAGTTAGCAAGAATGTGAAAGTAGTTCAAAACAGTTATAATATACCGCAAGTACAGTGGGACAAATATCTGAACGATATTGCTACTACAATTAGCGATAAAGGAAATGTCTCGAATTTATCATTAAAAGTATTAGTTGGCGGTAGCGGTTACTTAGTGGCTAAACCCTTAATTTTGGGAGTAGCAGCTAAAGTTGGTAGTAAAGTTACGGCAAAAGTTGCCAGCAAAGCGGCCGCCAAGGTAGCCACAAAAACAGGCGGTACAGTCGCTAGTCAGTTGGGAGTAAGTTTAATAGACCCGATTGTCGGCATCGGGATTATCATCTGGGATTTGTGGGATTATAATCACACAGTCAAAGTAGAAAGACCGATTTTGCGGGAACACATTGTAGAATACTTGAAAGATGTCAAAAAGTCCCTGCTCACAAATCCTGAAAGCGGAATCATGGCAGCAATTTATCAGTTGGAAAGCGGTATTTTGAAGTCGCTCCAATCTTAATATTTTCGTAGAGAGGACGGAAGTCCTCTCCCTTAGTTTGAATCAATAAAAACTAAACTTATTACTACAAACCTCAAAATTTATGTCCTCAAGAACAGTTTAAACCTCGTACACACTACGACAATTAACGCCAGAATAATCGTATATCCCAACCCCCTCAAAAACCCCATAAACGGATTGGTTGAAGTCATCTCAATAATCACCGGTTCCAATTTACTTAAAACCAGAATAGGCCAGATAATATTCGCAAATCCTGCATAGCCAATCATCGGATTCACCCCGTTATCAATAAACAACTGCAAAAACCATTTTCTGTGAAACACATCGATAATTATAATCAACCCAATCAACAGCAAAGTAGCCATTCCAGCGGTTAAAAACAAGTAACTCATCGTCGCTGAATCTTTCTTGATGCCGCCTTCATAAGGCTCAAACAGCAAACCCAAAACCACCCAATAAAACCCCCATTTGTAAAGGCGGTTTAATAAATTTTCTGTGACATTCCCTGGCTTTCTCAACAAAACCAAAGCGCAGAAACACAGCACCACCGTCACTAATGCAGTCTGCCATACCCATCTAGCTTGCAGTCCAATTAACAATACTAAATTGACAGTAAACATCAAAACCATAATGCTGAAATAGCGCCAACTCTTCCAGCTAGCATAACTCGCCTCTTCCGGCGAAGAATACTCTATCCACCGACCCAGCAAATCCCCCACAATCGTACCGGGAATCACCACAAACAAATACTTTAAATAATCAAATTGAAACAGCCAAGGTGCAGGAGAGTACCGCCAAACTAAATTAATCCAACCGTCAGTCTGAGAAGACAGTCGCGCCGCCAACAGCAAACCCAAAAATCCCACTCGCAACCACATATTTGAACGAGTAAAAAACCAAATTAGCGAGCCGAAAACGGCCATATTTGCTAGTACCATCAAGATAATATCGCTACGGCTAACTAAAAATCCTACACCGTTGGGATATTTGATCTGAGATACGAAGCCAATCCCGGCACTCCAAGCAGCAAGGGTTAAGGATCTCCGCCGCCACACAGACCACCTGGACGGCCAGCGAACATACATTAAAAATAATATTAAAAATCCAAACAATGCCATCCACCACTTCTGCGGGATGGAGGCGTCTGGGTTAATTATAGTCGGGCGAATGTGCTGGAGAAATATCGCAAATGACGCTAACAAAAAGCCTCTTTGCAAAATAGATAAAATCACTTTTTTTGTATCCCATCCCTTGGCGATGCGGCGCGACAAAGCTAGCGGTATCGCAGCCCCCATTGCAAACAAAAAGAAGGGGAAAACTAAATCAACCCAGGTTAATCCCGGCAGTTTGTTATTAAAAATGTGATCCGGCGGTGGCAGTTGGGCGTGATACATCCACGCCGGCAATGTTTTCCGGGCTATTGTACCGGATAAAACCATCGCTAAAACTGCTAGTCCGCGCAGGGCATCCAGGGCGTCTGCGCGTTGGGAAACGGCAGCAACTGCTAAACTATTTTCTTGTTTCACCATGTCTTTTACCTCTGATGTTGGGGATTCTAATTTATATCAAGTAGGGTTGGTTGACCGCAAGATATCGGCCGGGGCGGGTTTACTGGAGTTGTTGCGATTTTTGATAGATAATGGTGAACCTAACCCGGAGGGGAATAACGGTTAATTTACGGGACAGGATATTACTACACATCTTTTTTGTTCTAAAATAATAGAATCTCTCCGGCTTATTTGCCAATTAATTTGTGCAGCCAGCTTCCTGAAGCTAGGTTGCTGAGTCTTTTTGCGGAGTATTTTTTATTGACTGTTAACCTCGAAATTCGGTATTTATTGGGTGGAAAAAACCACAGTTTTAATTTTGAAGTGTCGTACAAGTATCCTGATGAGAAATATTTGGCAACGTATTTGTCAACTTGTTTGTTGACAGCGCCAAACGGGTAGGCTATGTGTGAGGCGACTGTTCGATTTGGGTCTAAATCTTGGGTGCATTTCCTCAATCTAATTTGATCTTCAGATAATTCTCGGTCTAATGCGGTCAGAGACATTTTTGTTAACTTTTGGTGATTCAGTCCGTGGGATTGAATATCATAAAAACCTTTTTGCATTCCGTCTCTCAAGTCTTGACAAGTTACTTTTTTTATGAGCGAGTCATGATGACCGAAGAAGCCGGAGTTGATAAATACAACTACTTTGGTTTTTTTGCCGTATTTATTTTCGAGTGTTTCTAAAATCGGTAGTAAGTGCGTAGAAATGCTTTTATTTCCGTCGTCAAAAGTAATCATGACTTTTGGGCGATCGCGATATTCACTCGGCATCGGCTTTTTGGGATTGGCTATGAAATACTTGTAAAGCTCTTGGGATGACAAAAACCAATAGTTATGGCTAACTAAATAATCTAAAAAAGCTTCCAAGTTTTGCTGGCTGTAGTCGCCGGGAAATTCTCGCCGCAGCGGCGGTATTTCCTGGGGATTCTGAATGTCAACAATATCGTGAAAGCCGAAAATCGGAATTTGTACTGTGATGATTTCTAAGATTACTTGATAAGTGATGCAACTTAGGATGAATGCTAGTAAAAAGCTAATAATGCGTTTTTTTCGGAGCGTAATACCCTGTTGAAAATACTCCGGCAATTTGTTAACTAAATAATTTACCATTGACAATTACAACCTCATGAGGTAAAAGGTTCGGGGGAGAGTAAGAGGGTTTTTCGGGCTGCTGGAAGAATCTAGATTGTCGATCGCCCGCGTTTTCCGTAAAGATAAGCTGGATCAACTCCAGCATGATACAATTTGTCTCGATCGCACTTATCCGGCAACCCCCGTTCACACTTGACAAATGGTGCTAGAGGAGTGGCGATCGTCCCCTTGCTCAAAAATCATCATTTGAGATAGATTAGCCAGTATGGGCGGGGCGATCGCAGCAATTCCGACAGCACCCTCCAACCCCGAAACTGCCCGCTGTTCAAAGGTTCCAAAAAGTCCAACTTCGTCTTTGCACTTTCAAGGCGAAGTTGAAGTCAATTTTCTTCTCCGCAGTTAACAATACCTCTCCCCGCCAGAAATTTTATCTGTAAATTTTATCTGTAAATTTTATCTGTAAATTTTATCTGTAAATTTTATCTGTAAATTTTATCTGTAAATTTTATCTGTAAATTTTCCTGTAAAATTTTATCGGTAATTTTTTTACTTGTGATTTACGTCGCGAGGTGGTAGCATATTTTACCGAAAGCCCGGTGCAACAACCATGATGAAGATAGCGGTAATTCTGCCTGTTTACAACGAAGCAAATTGCATAGCCCAAACCTTTGACATAATTTTAGAATTTTCTCAAAAAAATCATGGTTACAATTTTATTATTGTTAATGACGGCTCGACCGACAATACACTGCCAATTCTCGACAACAAACTCAAAACTTTCCCCACACATCACATCAAACTAATTTCTTACAGCAACCGTCAAGGCAAAGGATATGCCGTCAAAAAAGGCAGCGAATCTGTAAACGCCGACTGCATTTGCTTCATGGATGGCGACTTAGCATACTCCCTCGAACACCTCGAACCCTTAGTCAAAAAATTAGACGAATTTGATGTCGTAATTGGTTGCAGAAACCTCGATAGAGAAAACTTCCGAAATCTTACCTTACTCCGAAAAATATCCGGCAAAATATTTAACTGGATTTCTAGAAAAATTCTGAATCTCCCATATAGAGATATGCAAGCCGGACTCAAAGGATTCAACAAAATACCAGCTCAAGAAATATTTAATAACCAAACAATTACTGGCTTTTCATTTGATGCGGAGCTGCTTTTTTTAGCAAAAAAAAGAGGATATACCATTGGTGAAATTCCCGCCAAAGTTTCCCAGCACCACATCTACAAAAAATCTCAAGTCAATATATTTAAAGATTCCCTAAAAATGCTCCTCTGCTTATTTAAAATTAGAGCCAACGACCGCGCAGGCTACTATGAATAAATCAATTTTGTTGAGCTTTGACATAGAAGAATTTGACATCCCCGAAGAATACGGTCAACCCCTGGAATCCGAGATTAAGTTTGAAATTTCTAATCGAGGATTGTCAAAGATTATTGCACTTCTAGAAAAATTAGATATTACAGCCACATTTTTTGTCACAGCTAACTTTGCACTCAACAACCCAGATACAATCAGAGAAATTTCACAACACCATGAAATCGCATCCCACGGCTTTTACCACTCTCAATTTTGCCTAGAAGATTTACAGAAATCTAAACAAACCTTAGAACAAATAACTAATACTCAAATCACTGGATTCAGGATGGCAAGACTTCAGCCCGTTGACGACGCAGACATAGAAAAGGCAGGCTACGAATACAACTCATCAATGAATCCAACTTACATCCCCGGCAGATACAACAACCTATCTAAACCCCGAACTGCATATTATACGAATAAACTGCTCAACCTTCCCATTTCAGTCACTCCTCTGATCAGATTTCCTTTATTTTGGTTGAGCTTTAAAAACTTCCCCCTCTCAATGATAGAATTAGCAACCCAACTAACCCTAGAAACCGACTCTTATCTGAACATCTACTTTCACCCCTGGGAATTCACAGATATTTCCCAGTTTAAATTACCCGGTTACGTCAAAAAAGACTCAGGCAGCAAAATGGTTGACAAACTAGAAAAATACCTCACAAAGCTGAAAACCCAAGGCAAATTTATTTCTATTTCAGAATTTAAGCACAACTTCAGTCAACCTTAGAGCAAATAGGGAGCATCTCATATTTGTAAAAATACTTCTTCTGGCTCCTTCCTTCTTCTGGCTCCTTCCTTCTTCCTCTTTCCTTCTTCCCCTTTCCTTCTGCCTCTTTCCTTCTGCCTCCTGCCTCCTGCCTCCTGCCTCAAAACTCCAATTTCTAGCGGAGGGCTGCAAAGGTGAGATGCTCCCAGCAAATATCGCGTTCAGCAAAAACTATGAAATTTAAACCTCTCTACTACTGGAACAATCAAACAGGATTGCGTCAAGTTAAAATCCTAGCAACCATCTTTTTTGTATTAGTTTTAACTTTTAGCATAATTCGCTACGAAAGCTTCTTATCCACCTACGATCACGGTCTATTTAACCAAGTATTTTGGAATAGCATACACGGTCGATTTTTTCAAAGTTCAATGTCCTCAGCCGCCTCCAGCGCTTCGCTGATGGACAGACAACTTTCCTACCCATTTTACATTCATTTAGGGCAACACTTCGTCATCGATTTTCTAATTTGGATGCCTATTTATGCCTTATTTCCATCTCCCATTACCCTGATAGTGTTGCAAGTTTCTTTAATTGCCGCAGCCGGAATAGTGCTGTATTTCTTAGCAAGACACTATCTATCAGTTCCCCTGTCGGTAATGATAGTAGCCAGCTATTACGGAGCAAATGGTGTCATCGGGCCGACGCTGGGAAATTTTTACGAACACTGCCAAATTCCTCTATTTATATTTAGCTTGCTCCTCGCATTAGAAAAGCAGCGCTGGCCGCTATTTTGGCTGTTCGCAGTTTTAACATTAGGCACTCGCGAAGATGCTGGAATTAGCTTGTTTGGCATCGGAGCGTATTTAATTGTCAGTCGGCGCTACCCCCGCGTCGGCATAGCTTTGTGCGCTATCAGCTTTAGCTACGTGGTGTTCATAACTAATACAATCATGCCGATGTTTTCGGTTGACAATTCCCGCTTGTACTTAGCTAATTACTTTAGAAAATTTGTCAAAACCGAGAACCCGTCAACACTAGAACTGCTTTGGGCGATTATTAGTCAACCTCATCTTATAATAGAAGTATTTTTCAAAGATGCAAGTAGGCGAATTTTATATCTTTTAGGTCATTGGTTGCCGCTAGCATTTGTACCTGTAATCACTCCTAGCGCCTGGTTAATGACTGTTTTTCCTTTACTGGTTCTGTTGCTGCAAGTTGTTAATCAGGCAGCTACTTCTATCAACACCCGCTACACCTTTGCTGTAATTCCGGGGTTATTTTACGGTACAATCCTGTGGTGGTCGCAACATCAAGATAAATTCAAACCCAGGTTCCACCGCTTCTGGATTGGATGTATCGGTCTGTCAATACTGCTTACGTACACTTCCAATCCGAATCGAGCTTTGTATTTCATCTCTCCTTATTCTTTTCAACCTTGGGTTTATCAATCTTTGCCGGCTCAACTCGGACACGCGGCTAATCTCAAAAAAGTCTTAAGTTTGATTCCCCAAGATGCTAGCGTTTCTACCAGCGGTTATATCGTTTCCCACCTTTCGGACCGCCGGAACATCATCCGTTTAGAAGTGATGCAGATGAAAGACGAAGAGGGAAAAGTAGTCGATGTCGATTATGCGCTGTTAGATTTGTGGCAGTTGCAGCAAAACAATTTAAAAGTTCCCGTTGACAGAGGTAGAGTTCGGGGGGGAGTGCGTTTTACCGATGAAGCTCTACGGCGAGGTTTGTACGGAATTGCTGAAGTATTGGACGGAGTTGTTTTAGTTCAAAAAGGCATAACTTCTAAGCCAGAAGTTTTGTCTGCTTGGTCGAAATTGCGGCAAGAAATCGAACCGTTGATGAAATAGTCGAAAGTCAAGGATCGAGCAGGCAGTTGCGATCGCCCCCTGAGAGTAAAATCAAGTAAAATTGCAATTATTGGTCGATCGACCCCCGTTACTCGACTATATTTGGATTCAAGGTTTGCTATACTCCAGAAACAGACACATATTAACCTTTGGAAAATCAATAGGCCGGAGCTATGACATCCTATGCAACCTCTACAGCAAGAGCCGAGATGAGTGAGATCCGGCGCTTGAAAAACATACTGCCCCCAGAACTCCAAAGTTGGGTAACAGTAGAAAAAACAATAGAAGTTAATCCTACCCTGATCCGCAGCGAAGAAATAGGCAAAGACCAGGTAGAAATCCAAATAGACCTGATCCGCTGGGAACAGCTAGCAATGGATCAGCGCAACCTCCTATTTTGGCACGAAGTCGCCAGAATCCAAAACGACACCATTCCCAGAGACGGTTGGGAAATGGCAGCCCTCGCCATTGGTTTAGGCGGCGCCGTCGGCGAACTTTGGGTGCAAGACGGCTTGCTGCTGTTACTGGCCCTATCCCTGTGCGGCGTCTCCGGCTGGAGACTTTTCCAAAAAAACAACGGAGAGAAAAGTTTAAAAGAAGCAATAGACGCCGACGAAAAAGCCCTCGCCCTAGCCACCCGCTTCGGCTACACTCTCCCAAACGCCTACAAAAGCCTCGGCAGCGCCTTAAAAACCTTAATCGAGCAAACCTCCAAAAAACAGCAGCGGGCTAAATACGAAGCTCGTCTGCAGGCCCTCAAACGCAACGCAGCCAAAGCCAAAGCCAAAGTCAAACCCATCACCCGCGAAACATCCCAGTCAGAAAACGTCTACAATTCTTAACCTCATCCCCCGACGCTTGGTACGGGGTTTTCCAGTTAACGGTTAACTGTTGACTTCTGTGTTAGCTGTTAACTGTTAACTGCGATAGTTATCCGGTGCAAGAGAGGCACGAAAATTATTAACGACAAGATTAATGGGCCTGAATCCACAAAAATCTTGATTCCGATGTCAAAGTTTGACAGCGACTGCGTTCAAAAATCTTTGGGCCAAAACTGGCAAAAATAGACTTATAGCGGTTCTCAAGCGTGGTGAGGTATGCCCTATGCCCTATGCCCACGGAGGCCTATGCCCTATGCCCACGGAGGCCTATGCCCTATGCCCATGAGTACCTCATATGAGAGCTCGAAAGGCTATAAGTCTATTTTTGCCTTTGATATCATTCTCGGCGGGCGACTTGGCAGGCGTTTTTGTAAAGTTTGTATAAAGCTAGCCTTTTGTTAACCATAATATTTGGTAAAGGTGGATCTGCTAGGACAGAATAGGCTAAAGACATCAGCTTGAAATTTGAAACCAGGACTTCATGGTCAGTCAAACCCCAGAGGCAGATTTTCGGGTAACGTACTCGGACGAGATTCCCTCAGTTCACATACCCGTGCGCTTGAGCGTACTTGAAGCCGTAAACTTCAAGACAACCTGCCAGCAACTTTTTTCGGGAAGCACCGTTCCCAGCAAGATTGTCCTAGACTTTAGTCAGACGACATTCATCGACAGTAGCGGGATCGGTGCTTTAGTCAGCAATCTGAAATTTGCCAAACAGCGTGGCAGCGACTTGGTGCTCCGAAGTCTCAAGCCACAGGTGATGGCAGTATTTGCTCTCACCAGCCTAGATCAAGTGCTGACGATCGAGCAGCCCTCTGCAACCTCAACTCCCACAGAGACTAACCCCTCGGACAATCACCTACCGATGACCCACCCTTCAGTGCAATCGTGGGTGAAGCGGCTGATAGATATCGTTGGGGCAATCGTCGGTTTGATGATTACAGGAATTTTGCTTGTACCCATAGCTGCAGCCATCACTATCAACGATCCAGGCCCGATATTTTTCGGTCAAACCCGCTGTGGCTGGATGGGCAGACAATTTCGGATTTGGAAATTTCGATCGATGTGTACCAACGCCGAAGCCATGAAAGACCAAATCAAAAACCAAGCTTCTGGCGCATTTTTCAAAAATGACAACGACCCGCGGATTACCAAAGTCGGGCGCATCTTACGCAAAACCAGCCTCGACGAACTGCCGCAGTTTTGGAACGTGCTCAAAGGCGAAATGAGTCTAGTCGGCACTAGACCGCCTACCCCAGACGAAGTTGAGCGCTACGAAGTCCCTCAGTGGCAGCGTTTGGATGTCAAACCCGGGATGACCGGGGAATGGCAAGTCAACGGTCGCTCTCAAGTCCGCGATTTTGAAGATGTCATCCGTTTAGATTTAAAATACCAACAAAACTGGAGCCTGGTGTATGACTTGAAACTAATTGTTAAAACTGTAACAGTCCTTTTTAACAAAAATAGTGGCGCTGTGTAGGAGCCCTCAACAACCCAGCCCTGAACTTTCAGGTGCTGTTGCCGACGGGCGGCGGGAACTCAAACTTGATACTTAGTCAAGCAGACGATCGCTAGCAATACCTACGTTAGCATTAAGTGTTAAAATTCACACGCCCAGAAAATGCACAGCTAGTTGCCAGCTCTGCAATCAGAGCATTAATAATTAGCAATTAGCCAGTTCCAGTCATACTCAAATGCTCCCAGCATGATTTTCGAGGACGAGAAGAACTCACCTGTGTTTAGAAAAGTAGCGACTGCTAACACGGTCGAAGCTTAAATCACTGCCTCGCAAGCTGACTCGGAAATTTTCCCTATTTAAACGCCCTACCGAGGCGGCTTACAGTATCGGAAGTCTCTCATTTGCTGTGCGAGTAAATGGTGCGAAAGGAATGCTCACCTTGAGGCAAAACGGGCTTCTTCAACTCAAGCTTGACTTAACTAATATGTTGCCAAGACCTTGCCCTCCTTTTTCTCTCCCTCCGGCGCTGAGTACAGCGGTGGTGGGGGCCGACCTGGGGGAAGAAAGATGAAAGACAAGCAACCAAAGGCCGAGTGGCACCTGCAGGTTGAAACAGACCTGAATGCTTTAACATCCGTTTTGGAATGGTTGGAGAATATCGTTTTGCCAATGATACCAGCGGATTTCTGGTGGCAGTGTCGGCTGATAATCAACGAAGGCTTTACAAACGCTGTCCGCCACGCTCACCAGAACTTGCCCCCCACGACGCCCATAGACATTGAGGTAAAAGTGTTTGCCGATTACTTAGAAATTAGGATTTGGGACAGGGGTCAACCCTTCAACTTAGAAGCAAAGCTGCACTCGATCATGCAAGAGCAGCGCGATCCTTTGGACAGAGACGGAGAAAGGGGACTGGTGTTCATGTACAAGCTCACAGACGAGCTTCGGTATATCCGTACCGACGATCGCCGCAACTGCCTGGTAATGCGAAAAAACATTAGCTGAGGGCGCGATACCCGCCCGGTAAGGGCGGCTTCTTTCCCAAGCAGTGAAAGATCCCTCGCCCCTTATTGTCCTACCCGGAACCCAACCACATCCTCTGCAATTCTGCGGGTGCAGGCTCGATGCAAGCGGCTGCAGGACAATTTGCTTCAAAATAAATATTATGCGTATTCTAATTTATTCCTATAACTATTATCCAGAGCCGATCGGCATTGCCCCCCTGATGACAGAACTAGCGCAAGGCCTAGTCAAGCGCGGGCACCAAGTCCGAGTCGTCACAGGAATGCCCAACTATCCCCAGCGCCGGATTTATCCGCCATATGAGGGCCAATTTTACCTTACCGAAGAACACAACGGCGTCACAATTCAGCGCAGCTATCTGCGCGTCAACGGCCCCCACCCCAGCCTCCTAGACCGACTTGTGCTAGACGGCAGTTTTGTTGTCTCCAGCGCCGTCCAAGCCTTCAGAGGCTGGCGTCCCGACGTGATTTTCTCGACAATGCCCCCTTTACCGATTTGCGTCCCAGTCGCCTTTTACGGCTGGATTCGCGCTTGCCCGATCGTCCTCAACGTTCAGGATATCGTCTCAGAAGCAGCCGTGCGCGTCGGCTTGGTCAAAAAAAACGGACTGCTAGTTCGCATTGCTGACGCTTTGGAAAAATTGGCATACTGCACAGCCAGCCAAGTTAGCGTCATCGACAGCGGTTTTGTCACCAAATTGCACTCTCAAGGAGTACCCCCCGAAAAAATAGTTTGCGTTCCCAATTGGGTTGATGTTAATTTCATTCGCCCTTTACCCAAGGAAAATAACTCATTTCGAGAAACTCACAAACTTAATGGCAAATTTGTCGTTCTTTATGCTGGCAACATTGCCCTAACTCAAGGCTTGCAAACAGTTGTCCAAGCAGCGGCTCGTTTGAAACACATACCCGAAATCGCTTTTGTAATTGTGGGGGAATCAACAGCCTTGGCGCGCTTGCAACAAGATTGCGAAACTTACAAAGCTAATAATGTAATGCTGCTACCATTTGAACCGCGAGAAAAATTGCCAGAATTGTTAGCTGCTGCTGATGTTAGTTTAGTTGTACAAAAGCGCCGCGTTACTAACTTCAATATGCCTTCAAAAATTCAAGTAATTCTCGCCAGCGGCAGGGCAATTTTGGCGTCGGTTCCCGAAACCGGTACTGCCCACAAAGCTGTGCAGCAAAGCGGTGGCGGGGTGGTGGTAGCGCCGGAAGATCCGGAGGCTTTGGCGGAGGCTGTTGAGGATTTGTACTTGCACCCTGCTAAGGTGGATGCGTTGGGCGAGCAAGGCAGAAGTTATGCTGTAGAGAATTACGGATTTGAGGAAGCTTTGAATCATTATGAAGCTTTATTTGCGGCGGTTGCAGCAAGTCATGGTGATAAGCTGTTGCAGCCTTTGCCGAAATAATAAGCTCATTAGGTTAGTAAGTACCGACCGTTATTTGTTTCTTGGTGAAACCGACTCTTAAGAGTTATAATGTATTTACTGTATTTAAAGAGCGAGTAATATTTAACTGTTTTTACAATGCCTGCCAAAGACACCTATCACAATGCAGTTAAAAATGCCCTGCTAAAAGATGGTTGGATAATTACGGCTGACCCGTACTTCATCAAATATGAGGATGCGGAGTTGTATGCCGATATAGCAGCAGAAAAGCCGATCGCCGCAGAACGCCAAGGACAAAAAATAGTTGTTGAAATTAAGAGCTTTATTGGGCGATCGCTAATGTATGATTTTCACGGCGCACTCGGTCAATACATTGTCTACCGAAATCTGATTCAACTCACGGCTCCAGAATACAGGCTCTATTTGGCAATTGATGATATCGTATACCAAGATTTTTTTAAACGCAAGTCTATCCAAGTAATTACTAATGAAAATCAGGTTTTGTTAATGGTAGTTGAAATGGCAAAGGAGGAAATTCTGCAATGGATAAATTAGAATACTATCGCACTACAATTAAACAAATATTGACTGGATATTATGAAATGACCGTCAAAGGGGCGATCGCACTAGATGAATTAGAGCCAGAGCATCGTCTAGCATTTGACGAAGAACGAGATCACTATCTATGGTTTCATTCGGGCTGGGATGGCAAAAAACGGCTCCGCCATATTACGATGTATCTTCGGATTAAAGATGGTAAAATTTGGGTGGAAGAAGATTGGACGGATTTGTGCGTAGTTGATGATTTACTAGCAGCAGGAATTTCTAAGGGCGATATTGTTTTGGGGTTTCATCATCCTAGCAAAAGACCTTTGACAGAATTTGCCACAGTTTGATGAAAGACAAAAATTTATAGCCTCATTTCACTCCCCCTGGCAAATGAGGGTAGTTAAGAGATGTTAAATAGTCATGCTTTAATGCAGTCGAGGTGGGATAATAATGCTCAGCATTAATGAGAGCGGGATACCTTGTCCTAATTCAAATTGAGTGTAAAGGCTATGGGCCCTAATGAAGCTGATACTTGTCGCAAATATGTTCTGCCAAAACTTCAAGAATGGGATACACAACCTCACTTTTTGACAGAACAATACTATATTGATGCAGGGCGAATTTTGACTACAGGAGGAAAAGTCCGCCGTCGCAAACGGAAATTTGCCGATTATCTTCTGTGTTACACTCGCGACTTCCCTCTAGCTGTTGTTGAAGCCAAACGTAAATATAAACACGCTCAAGACGGGCTTCAACAAGCTAAAGATTACGCCGAACTTTTAGGACTAAAGTTTGCTTATTCGACGAATGGGCAAAGCATTTATGAATTTGACTATACGACTGGGTTAATTACTCAAATGGACTCATTTCCCAGTCCTAATGAGTTATGGGTAAGGTTGAAACAATTCGAGGGATTGAGCGATGAAGTAGCAGAGGAACTGCTGACACCCTTTGATTTTACGGGTGGGAAAATCCCTCGTTATTACCAGCGCACCGCCATTCACCGAGCCCTCAAAGCTATCCTCAGCCGCCAAAAACGCTTGCTGCTAACCCTCGCCACTGGAACGGGCAAAACTACTGTTGCATTTCAAATCTGCCAAATGTTGTGGAATCTTGGCTGGAATGCAACCGACGAACACCGCAAACCCAGGATTCTATTTTTAGCAGACCGGAATATTCTAGTAGATGACCCGATGCTCAAAGACTTCTCGGCTTTTCCAGAGGATATTATTCATAAAATCCAAGGGGAAGCCGTCAAAAGCCGCGAAATTTATTTTGCTATTTACCAGGCAATTGCTAAAGATAAAAATCACCCTGGTTTGTATCGAGAATATAGCTCAGGTTTCTTTGATTTTATTGTGGTTGATGAGTGTCACCGGGGCAGTGCGCGGGATGATAGCAACTGGCGAGAAATTCTTGAATATTTCCAACCGGCTTACCAGTTAGGGCTAACTGCTACACCCTTACGCGATGACAATGTTGATACTTACCAATATTTCAGCAATCCACTTTATACATACTCCTTAGCCCAAGGTATTGAAGATGGATTTTTAGCACCTTATCGGGTGCATCGTGTAAGTACCAGTTACGATGCTTTGGGGTGGCGACCTAACCCTGACGACATTGACCGCTACGGGCGTGCTATTCCAGATGAAGAGTACCAGACGGGAGATTTTGAGCGGGCCGTTTCTCTTAAAGTCAGGACAGGGGCGATCGCGCGACACATTACAGACTTCCTTAAGAAAACTGACCGTTTTGGCAAAACAATTGTGTTTTGTGTGGATGAAGAGCACGTTTTGGAAATGGTGGCAACGCTTAACAACCTCAACGCTGACTTGACGAAGCAATATCCTGATTACGTTTGCCGCGTCACTTCCGCCGCTGGGGATACGGGGAAATCGCAACTCTACAAATTTAAAGACGTACTCACCCAGACACCTGCGATCGCAGTGACTTCCCGGCTACTGACAACTGGTGTAGACATTCCCACCTGCAAAAACGTTGTCCTGGCGCGCGTCATTCGATCGATGACTGACTTTAAACAGGTCGTTGGGCGCGGCACCCGTGTAGATGAGGACAATGGCAAACTGTTCTTCAACATCCTTGACTACACCCATAGCACCCGCTTGTTTGCCGATCCAGGCTTTGACGGCGAACCCGCTTTGATTGAAACCGAAGCAATGAATGATCAAGGGCAAACAATTGAAGGTAGCCAGCAAGTCATAGAACCCGAAGTGGATGAAGTTGAATCTCTTGAAGGTGATGCCCCTCGCGGCTTTACTGGTGTGCCTGATGATGACGATAGACCACCACGCAAATACTACTTTGATGGGGGTCAGTGCGAAGTCATCGGCGAAGTAGTTTATGAACTCGACCCCAACGGTAATCGGCTTCGTTCCTTCAAGCTGGTAGACTATACCAAAGAACAAGTCCGTATCCTCTACCGATCTGCCCTGGAAATTCAGCAGCGGTGGGTAAATCCAGAGGAGCGATCGCAGATTATTGACCAGTTAGCAGACCGAGGCATTGACTTTGAGGACTTGAAAACCGTTACCAATCAGCCCGACGCAGACCCCTTTGATTTACTGTGTCACATTGCGTTTAATGCCCCGGTGATGACTTGCCAGCAACGAGCAGAACGGCTAAAACGTCAGAAAAAAGACTTTTTTGACCAATACAGCGCTGATGCTAAGGCAATCCTGGAAATTTTGCTTGACGGTTACGCTCAAGGTGGGCCGCAGCAGTTGGTAATGCCAGCATCTCTGAAGGTGAAAGCGGTTGAGAAGTATGGCAATGTGCGGGAAATTGCCGCTAAATTTGGGGGGGCAGATAAATTGAAGCAGGCAGTCGAGCAGTTACAAACTTTGTTATACACAGCTTAATTATTCATGGTCAAACGCACAAAAACAAACGGTGACAGTAAACCCGTTACCACTGCTCAACGTCTGGGGAGCGTGATTAAGTCTGCACGAGATATCATGCGGAAAGATAAGGGAATGAATGGGGAGTTAGACCGTTTGCCCCAATTTACTTGGATTCTTTTTCTTAAACTATTAGATGATGCCGAAAAAGTCAGAGAAGAAGAAGCCTTTTTAGAGGGAAAAGTTGATAAGTACAAACCGCTGATTGAATCGCCTTACCGCTGGCGAGATTGGGCTGCTGATGATGAAGGGATGAGCGGCGATGATTTGCTCAAATTCATTAACAATGATGAGGTAACGCTGCGGGACGGGACAAAAAGCCCTGGTTTGTTCGCTTATTTGCGGAGTCTTCAAAGCGCGACGGGGCGCGATCGCAAAGATGTTATTCGCCAAGTTTTTAACGATGTCACCAACCGCATGATTAGTGGTGCATTGCTGCGAGATGTGGTCAACAAGGTTAATGATATTCACTTCGATAACTCAGAAGAAGTGAACATCCTCAGCAACCTCTACGAGTCGATGCTCAAGGAGATGCGGGACGCTGCGGGCGATTCCGGCGAGTTTTACACACCCCGCCCCGTAGTGCGGTTTATGGTGAAAGTGCTTAACCCGCAACTGGGTGAAACCATCCATGACCCGGCTTGTGGCACGGCTGGGTTTTTGGTGGAAGCTTACGAACATCTCAAGGCACAATGTCAACCTAAAGATTGGGAGATTCTGCAATCAACTTTATCTGGAATTGAAGCCAAGCCCTTGCCATTTATGCTGGCTCAAATGAATTTACTATTGCACGGCGTTGAGTATCCAGACGTTGAGCGAAAAAATAGTTTAGCCAGAGCTATCAACCAGATTGGGGTTAAAGACCAAGTTGATATCATCCTGACTAATCCGCCCTTTGGTGGTGAAGAAGAGGAGACAATTAAAAAGAATTTCCCCCCGGAATTGCAGACATCGGAGACGACTCTGCTGTTCATTCAGTTAATTATGCGCTTGCTTAAGCAAAAACAGAAATCGGGACGGGCGGGAATCGTAGTCCCAAACGGTACTCTATTCGGGGATGGGATTTGTGCCAAAGTTAAGGAAAGGTTGCTAACTGATTTTAACCTGCACACGATTGTTAGATTACCAAATGGAGTCTTTGCACCTTATACGGGCATCCCAACCAATTTGTTATTTTTTGATGCTTCAGGGACGACAGAAGACATTTGGTATTATGAGTTAACTCTCGCAGACGGTCGCAAGAATTACAGCAAAACCAAACCAATTCAAGATGATGAGTTTAACGAGTGCTTAGGGTGGTGGAACAATCGCCAAGAAAGCGATCGCGCCTGGAAGTACAACTTTAGGGAAACTTACGACAAAGCCAAGACTGAAGCGCAGCCCCATTGGGATGCTGCTAGAGAATCTGAGACGATCGCCAACCAGTGCGCCAAAAAAGTCAAGGAGTTAGACGGGCAAATCCAAACGCTCAACGCCTCTATTCTTGACTTTGCTCCACCTGACCACATTAAAGCTCAGAAAGTACAAATTAAACTACTTAAGGACAAGCAAGCCGAAACGCGACAAGAGGAACAGCAGCAGCGCCAAATTTCTAAGGATTTTCAGGCTAAGGGTGATGCAATTTACTGGGCTATTTTCAACCTAGACAAGAAAAACCCTAAGGTTCTAGATGATTTTGAGCATTTACCGCCAGAGCAATTAGTTGCCGATATCTGGGTCAAAGAACAGCGGATTTTGGAGTTGCTTGCAGAAGTTCGTAAAGAGTTACAGAGAGGTTTAAAATGAAACAGTTGAGTGCATCTAAGGAACGAGCACTTAAAAATGCAGTGATTTTGGCAGCACAGTCTTTCGTCTTCCAAGCACTTACGCAGCATTATGGTCTTAGCCATCAACTCTTTAAATTTTGTACCAAAATAGGGAGTGGATCTACACCTAAAGGAGGGAAAGCTATTTATGTTTCTGATGGGATACCGTTTATAAGAAGCCTCAACGTTCGCCACTATGAGTTTAACGAGGAAAATTTGGCAAGAATTCCTCCTGAAATAAAAGAAGCAATGTCAGGAACGTGTGTTTTACCTGGTGACGTTTACTTAAATATTACTGGAGCCTCAATAGGTCGTTCTTGCTGTGCTCCAGAAAAACAATGTCCTGCAAATGTCAGCCAGCACGTCTGTATTATACGTCCAATTAAAGAGCTTTTAGACTCTCGCTTTTTGATGTACTGGCTCAATGACAGTGCTACTCAAGAAGAAATTAATACGATTCAGAAAGGCGCAACTCGACAAGCTCTTACAAAACGGCAAATTGAAAACTTTAGACTTCCTGCAGTTCCCCTTAGCGAACAAAAAGAAGTAGCCGCGTTTCTTGAAGCCGTGAGACTCAGAAAAAATTATCGTGAAATTAAGCTGCCATTGCATCTTCAGCATATTGCCCCTGCTATCGCACGGATAGAGGAACTAGCAGCTAAGGTAGAGGAGGCGCGGGGGTTGCGGCGGCAGAGTGCTGAGGAGGCTGATGGTCTACTTAAAACAACCATTTCTAATCTTTTTTTGAAGGGGGCAAAAGAGGGCTGGACGGGAGGAAGGCTCGGAGATTATGTCTTAGATGATTGCTATGGCACTTCTGAGAGAACAACTGAGGATGAATCCGGAACGCCTATTCTAAGAATGGGGAACATTCAAAATGGCTGCTTAGACTTACGCGATTTAAAATATTTTCATTTAGCCGAAAAGGAACGCCAAAAGTTATTACTTAAAAAAGGTGATATTTTAGTAAATAGGACGAATAGTGCTGAACTTGTCGGAAAATGCGCTGTTTTTGATATTGAAGGTGAATATGCTTTTGCTTCTTACATTATTCGTCTGCGTCTTGATCTTGAACGAGCCGATCCCAGACTGGTTGCTGCATACATCAATTCCCCCGCTGGACGTACCTATATGTTTAGCGAACGCAAACAAATGACTGGTCAAGCTAACGTTAATGCTACTCAATTAAAAGCTTTACCAATTGCTCTCCCCCCCCTTTCCGAACAACGTCGCATCGTCGCCTACCTCAACAACCTGCAATCAAAAGTAAACTCCCTCAAGCGTCTGCAAACCGAAACTGCTGCCGAACTGGATGCCCTGCTGCCATCTATCCTCGACAAAGCATTTAAGGGGGAACTGTGAAACTAGCTAGCAGTGAAGGTTTATTGATACGATCGCCCCTTGCAGATCCAATTACTTCAATAAAAGGCAGATTCAACAGCATTAATATCAAATTAGCCTAATCCGATATAAACGCCTCAGTATCTACCACCACTGCTGCATGAGTTGGGCCTTCTCATAATTCAACCAAATTAACTAAATTTCGGTTGTTGTCGATCGATAGTCTACCTACTTAACTATTTTGCTTCAAAAGAGCCGATCGCAACCCCGAACAACAGCACCGCAGTACCTACCAATATCGCCGGCCTCGGCACTTCCCCAAGCACCAAATAACCCATACAAGCAGCCGATCGAAACAAAACGCTAAAATAGTAGCTCATACAATTTTGGAGTTAATATTTGACACTTGCACCCGCGCGCGAAAACGTCCTAGCTTGGCTCTCTGAGCGCGTTCCTGCTGCCCGCATCAAACACATCCTCGGAGTCGAACAGGTAGCAGGTGACTTGGCTCGCCATTACGGTCTCGACGAAGCAAAAGCCCGATCGGCCGGTTTGTTGCACGATTTGGCAAAATACTTCAAACCTCAACTGCTGCTGCAAATGGCCCAGAAGGAAGGTTTAGAGTTAGACTCAGTATTGGAAGCACACCCGCATTTGCTGCACGCAGACGCAAGCGCGATCGTCGCCAGAGACGAATTCGGGGTGGTCGATCGAGAAATTTTGGACGCAATCGCCAATCACACCCTCGGCAGACCAAACATGAGCCAGCTCAGTTGTACCGTATTCATAGCAGATACCATAGAGCCAAGCCGCGGCAACACAGCCCAACTAGAAGCACTGCGCGAGGCAAGCTTGCAAAATCTTTATGCAGCCGTGTGGCAAACTAGCGATTATTCTCTTAAATATTTGCTAGAAACTCGCTGCTACATCCACCCCCGCACCGTACTTACGCGGAATTGGGCGCTGCAAATGGCCCGCGAATCGCCGGAAACAGGAAATTCGACGGAGAAGTCGATCGAACAAATCACAAGTTAAAAGTAAAATTTATCAGCAATCCTGTCCTTACTTTTGGCTTCAACCTAACTCCTATTTCCCGTCTCAAACTGCCAACAACCGATCGCGAAAACGCACCGATTCCCCCTTACCGTATCAATTAGGAAATTAAACACTTAATGTCAGATCTAACTCAACTCGAATACTCCAGGGCCCAGTCTACAACAACCGACGGCACCTCCTCAGACGAAGCTCGTGGCCTGATCATGACCGTTGCCCAAGCAGCCGATGACCGCAAAGCAGTAGATATTGTATTGCTCCGGGTGTCTGAAGTATGCTTTTTGGCAGACTACTTTGCGATCATCACCGGATTTTCCAACGTGCAGGTACGAGCCATCTCGCAAGCGATAGCAGACCAAGTGGAAGAAGAGTGGCAACGCTTGCCACTGCGTACACAAGGCCTATCAGACGCTAGTTGGGTCGTCATGGACTACGGCGACGCGATCATTCACATTTTGAAGCCTCAAGAGCGGGAGTTCTACAATTTAGAAGCGTTCTGGGGACACGCCGAACGCATTGACTTTTCCCCCACGCCGTGAGGATGGCTAATGTGAAAAACGTTTCAGCTTCTATTTGTCCCGTTCCGCAAGAACAGCGGCCGATCAATGAATACCAAGAACTTAAAGAATCCTGGTTTTTTAGCTGGGTAACACTCAATTGGCCCGGATACCTGGCAAAACTAGCTTGGGTGTGGGCTTGGAGTTGCTTGGTATCGGTGCCGATAGCTGCTTCTAGCTTTGCTCCTGTCAAGTATCCAGCTCAGTTTGTCCTCAGCGGTGCCGCAGGTGCCAGTTTTATTCTAGGATTAGCTTTGCTGCGGCTCTACTTGGGTTGGTTCTACGTGCGATCGCGCCTTTCAAATCCCACGGTCGTCTACGAAGAGTCTGGCTGGTACGATTGTCAATCTTGGCCTAAAACTCCCGAAGTTTTGCTTCAAGACCAGTTGATTGTCAACTACCAACTAGAACCAATTCTCAGGCGTCTGCGGCAGACATTTTATGGTTTGACAGTGTTGCTGGTTGCCGGGGGACTAACTTGGAGTTGTTTGTAATCGGGAAGGGAAGGGAGTTTTGAGTTTTGAGATTGCCGCCCACAGCCAACGCCGGCACACTCCCGTGCATGAGTCAGAAACGATCGCAGAAAGATTAACTTTATAACTCGTAACTGGCAGCTCGCAACTCAAAACTTCCACCGGCCTCAATCTAAAATCTAAAATCTAAAATCTAAAATTGATATGACAAGGGGAAAACGAACCCAAGCTCCCGAACTGGAAGTCACACTGCTGCGCGAAGGTATTGTGGAATCGAGGCACCGCGCCCAGGCCGCTGTCTGCGACAACCGCGGGCGCGTTCTGTCTGTTGCTGGTAACTCGGAAACGGCCTCATTTGTCCGTTCTTCACTCAAGCCTTTTCAAGCTTTGGCGGTGACGGGGACTGGCACTTTAGAACGCTACGAATTGACCGATCGAGATTTAGCGATTATTTGCAGTTCCCATCAAGGTACGATCGAGCAATCGCGCCAGGTATTTAACGTCCTGTGGCGCTGCGACATTGACCCCTCTAAACTTCAATGCCCCATTCCCGAAGGCAAAAAGAGCGCCCTGCAATACAATTGCTCCGGGAAACACGCCGGAATGCTGGCTGTCTGTCAGCAACTGCACTGGCCTCTGGACACTTATTTACGCCGCAAACATCCTGTCCAGCAGCTTATTTTGGGCAAAGTGGCTGACTTGCTGGCAATGCCTGCCGAAGAGTTTATCAGCGCTCGCGACGACTGCGGCGCTCCTACCTATCTGTTGCAGTTGGGGCAAATGGCGTCTTTGTACGCTCAGTTAGCCTCCGGCAACAATGTGGATATGGAGCGGATTGTCCGCGCTATGACTCATCACCCGATGATGGTTGCCGGTGAGGGCAAATTTGACACGGAACTGATGCGCTTGACTCAAGGGGAATTGGTGAGCAAGTCCGGCGCCGAAGGGGTGCAGTGCATTGGCCGCGTGGGCGAAGGCATGGGCTTGGCAATTAAGGTGACGGATGGAGGAAAGCGTGCTCAATTTGCTGTGGCGATTCACTTGCTCAAGCAGTTGGGGTGGATTACTCCGACGATCGCCGAAACTCTGGCGGAAACTTACCTCACTCTGAGCGAATTCAAGCGATTGGAGGTAATCGGGGAAGTTTCGATGCTTTAGGGCGATCGAGACTCGCTCGCCGATTTCAGCAACCCCTCCCACAATCTAAAAAGTTTTTTTGATGGAGGGGTTGCAATTTTCAGAAAGATATGTTTATATTAGTAAAGAGACAAAAAGCGACGCGGGATAGAGCAGCCTGGTAGCTCGTCGGGCTCATAACCCGAAGGTCAGTGGTTCAAATCCACTTCCCGCCACCAACTTAAATAAGACAAGCCCCGGCATCCTAAAAGTTGCTGGGGTTTGTTTTATGCCGTCTGTTTGATGCCGTCTGCGATCGCCTCTTCGACAGATTGAAAACAGTTTATTTTAGTCGGCAACAAAAATGAGGACACAACAGTGTTGTGTCCCTACTGTATATTTGTATTTTTCTAATTGGGACAAAATAAGACCCACCCTTAACCTAAACACTGAACCCTATACTTTCCGACGACCGTTTGTGCAAGCTTTATTTGTTAAAAAATTGCAATCCGATATCCCTATTTTTTAAATCAGGATTGTGAACTACCAGACGCTGACCACTTAAGTGGTACAGCGCTGGCTTCCTGATTCAACGGGGCGGGGCGTCCCACAAAACCGAAGTTTTACCAGATCGACTTACATCCCCTCCACAGGCAGAAGCGCTAGTTCCTAACGCCAAAATCCGCAAGGCTTCATTTCTAATATTGGTTGCCGCGTTTACGTCACGATCGTGGTGAGTACCACAATGCTGACAACTCCATGCTCTAATATCAAGAGTGAGATTCTCAACTCGATTTAGACATACATGGCAAGTTTTAGAACTCGGAAACCATCTATCGATTTCGACATATTGCTTTCCTTCGCTCTGGGACTTGTACTTGAGCATGGTACAAAACATACCCCAGCCAGCATCACTAATAGCTTTGGCTAGATTATGATTCTTTACCATGCCTTTGATGTTGAGATTTTCCACTGCAATAACTTGGTTTTCGTTAACTATCTTGCGGGATAGCTTTTGTAGAAAATCTTCCCGGCATCGGGCAATCTTGGAGTGAACTTTTGCCACCGCCCGTCTTGCCTTTTTCCTGTTTTGACTGCCTTTCTTTTTGCGAGAAAGCTTTTGCTGCTTACGTTTTAGGTTCCGCTGACGTTTAACAAAATGCTTGGGATTGCCAAACTTAGAACCATCACTGGTAATCGCAAAATGAGTCAACCCGACATCAATGCCAATAGCTTTACCTGCTGGGACGGATTCAGGCTTTTCTTTCCCGTCGTCAGTCAAAACAGAAATAAAGTGTTTGCCGTCTGGGTTACGAGACACGGTAACGGTCTTGATGTCGCCCTCGAAATCACGGTGCCGCCGACAGAAAACTAAACCAATTTTAGGTAAATTAATATAGTCACCGTCAAATTTGACATTTTGAGGATAACTGATCGACTGCCTGTCGTGCTTGGCTTTGAATTTGGGTGGCATCGCCCTCTTGTCAAAGAAGTTTTTGTAGGCAGTAGATAAATTCAATGCAACGACCTGCAAGCATTGAGAATAGGGTTCTTTCAACCATTCGTATTCTTTCTTGAGTGCAGGGAGCAAACCTTGTATGTATGCTCTCGATAGTCCTTTCCCGGTATTCTTGTAAGTTTCTTGACACAGATTCAAAGCATAATTCCAGAACCATCTCGCACAGCCAAAAGACTTTGCCAGCAAGACATCTTGCTCATCTGTGGGATAAATTCTGTACTTGTAAGCTTTATACATTTATCAGGAGTGCAGAATACCGGTAAAAATATCATACGCGCACAAAAACGATATTGATTCGCTGTCGCTCAATTTATTTTCTGACTCATTTTCATCCCGACGCTCACCTTCGGTAGAGCGCGGGACTTCCCATTCGCATTAGTTAAATTGCTAAGTTGGCTGAGCTTCCATCCAATCAAAAATCAGGTTTAATTGTTCCAGTGTTACTAACCCGTACTGCCACAGAACCATCGGCAGTTCGCTGGCATCTTGTTCACCGTGTCGGAGAGCAACGGCGATCGCAGAATTCGATATTGCCAACTCTCCCCGCAAATAATCGATCAGTTGAGCCTTTCTCATCACCTTCACCGCCTGTTTTATGCGCTATTGTAAAGATATGTAGCTAATCAGTCTGTATCGGAAGTTTAATTGGTCTAATCTTAGGTTCACAAAAAAGAACCCAGTGTGATGGAAACCGCACAAAACTTGTGATAAAACTCAGATAAAAAAGCGATCCCAGTCACAAGAACTGGGAGAATCAAAAATAGGGTTCCGCGATCGCTCGCTTCAAATGAATTCATTTAAAATTGCTAAAGTCCTAGCAGAAGCTGAACTCCCGCTTCTGTACCGCTGTCGGTTTGTTTTGGAGGTAAAGGATTTCCTTGACGCTGGGCGTCCGAAGGAGTAGTAATAAATTCCAATGGGCCCTCGATTTTGAGGCGAAATGTGTCGCCCAAGCTTCTTTCCCTTCTAGCAGAATTAGCCGCCGTTTCTGGTTCACTAATCAAGTTTTGGTAGTCCGAGTCTAAGGTTCTGTCCTCCACAGTCCTCAACGAGTCGCCTGATAAAGTCGTTTCCGAATATTGGGGCGCTGGTTGCAGTCTTTGTTGCGCGAGAACCGCCGGCGTCAAACCGATAAAAATTGAGCTCAGTCCGAGAGCAGTGCCAAGAGTAGCAATAACTGCGTTCATCATCCATGCCTCCGCTAGTTGCATCCTACTATGCTGATTGTACCCAGTCGCAATTAAGTTGTACTCTATCAAAAGTAGCTGCTTGTGGAGATATCAATTGCAGTTGCTGTGAAAACTTATAACTTTGGATACCGTTATCGGAAAAATAAAACTGACGCAGCCACCGGGTTGAAACGCCAAAATACGTCATTTCAGGCACGAGTCAACCAAAAACTCGATTGGTTTGATTAGCGCGCGTCAGGAGTGGAAAAATAGTTAGTGCTGGACGCACGGGCGGCGATCCATCGGTTGTTTTTCACGAAAATAGTTCGTTGCAGACCGCCAAAACGCTAAAAAAACCTGGTTTGAGATACCTGTTCAAAAAAAAATGCAACGGCCGGCAAATTCTAAACCCTTACAGAACCAGTCTTTCTGAATTCTTTAATTCTGGAATCTCAAATCTATAATAGTATGAGCGTGTAGAGTGAGTCCAGGATTGATACGCATTCATCTCGATTGCCCCTGTTCTCAAAGCGGACGATCGCGCTAAGATGGCGGTGGCAGTCGTTAAAAATTCAGTTGCCAGCGACCAATTCCGAACTCTTAACAGCACTTGGCCTACTAAAACCATCTCAACTTCAAAACCGGCGCTCATCAGGCTGTACTTTACCGAAATGTTCGGGGTTCGTAATATTTCTGCTTCATCATGCCAATCAGATATTTGACCGACCAAATTTTAAAAATGTCAGGCAAAGTGCCAATTCGCATCGTCCTTGTTGTGCCTTTTGCCCTCCAGACTTTCGCGGCGGTAGGGTTGACGGGGTGGCTGTCGCTGCGGAACGGGCGCATAGCCGTCAACGATGTGGCCGCACAACTGCGGACAGAAGTCACATCGCGTATCCAGCAACATATTAATAGTTATATTGAAACGCCACACCAAATCAATCAGCTCAATCTCGATGCCATCCGTCTCGGCATTGTGAACCTGCAGGATAGTGAGAGTTTGCAACGCTACTTCTACAAACAAATCAAAATTTTTGATAAAATTAGCTACATTCAATTCGCATCCGAAGAAAAAGATTTTATTGGAGTTGAACGCCTCGACGACGGCAAGTTGCAAGTTCAGATTTCTAATCCATCTACTGGCTATAATTTGCATAGCTACGCGCTGTCCGAGTTCGAGGAACCAACCAAGCTATTAAAAACTACTCTCAACTACGACCCCCGTGTCCGACCTTGGTACATAGCTCCGGTGCGCGCAGGCAAACCGACTTGGAGTAAAATCTATAATTTTTTTGACGCTCCAAAACTAGCGATTACGGCTGCTCAACCAGTTTATGGCGATGATGGTAAACTGATTGGCATCCTGGGTTCTGACTTGGCCCTTGCCAAGCTCAATCAATTCTTGGAAACTCTAAAAATTGGGAAATCAGGACAGACTTTTATTGTAGAAAGGTCTGGGCAATTGGTGGCAAATTCTACTAGGGAACCGCCATTTATTGTTAGCAATGGTGTTGCGAAACGGATTGTGGCAACGAGCAGCAAGAATGTTCTCATTCGATCGACCGCCCGCTATTTGACAGAACACTTCGGGGATTTGCACAAAATTGACAGATCTCGCCAGTTAGATTTTACGATCGACGGTCAACGGCAATTTCTACAGGTGACGCCGCTTTTAGACAGCAGGGGCCTCGACTGGTTGATTGTGGTGACGGTTCCTGAAGCCGATTTTATGGAAAGGATTCATGCCAACACTCGGTATACTGTGGTGATGTGTCTGGGTGCTTTGGTGCTGGCAACGGCGATTGGCGCTCTGACTTCTAGGTGGATTGTTGTACCGATTCGGCGTCTGAGCAAGGCTGCGGAGGCTTTGTCCCGGGGAGAATGGGACGGGATGGTGGTAGATTCCCGGTTGATGGCGTCTGTAAACCGGGAGGATGAGGTGGGTGTCCTGGCTCGCTCTTTTAATATGATGGCCGCTCAATTGGAAGAGTCGTTTACTACTCTCGAAGATCGGGTACAATCTGCGATCGCCGACAAAAATGAATTAATTATTTCTCTGAAAAACTCGCAGCAAAAACTGGCTCTCCATCTTCACCAAACTCCTTTGGGAGCGATTGAATGGAATCTAAACTTTGAAGTAGCGGAATGGAATTTGTCAGCGGAAAGAATTTTTGGATACAACCGCTTGGAAGCAATGGGATGCCACGGAGTCGATCTCATAGTTCCTGAAAGTGCTAAGGAGTATGTCAGGCAACTATCTATAACTTTGCTGACTAATACAGGAGGAGTTACCAGCCTTAACGAGAACATCAGAAAAGACGGCAAAATAATTCTGTGCGAGTGGTACAATACGACTTTGGTTGATGCTGACGGCAGCATCATCGGAGTGGCATCGCTGATTCAGGATGTGACTGAATTTCACAGTGCTGTGGAGAAGTTGCGGGCCAGCGAGGAGCGGTTTCGCCAGTTGGCAGAAAATATTCATGAGGTATTTTGGATTAGAGAACCCAATCAAAAGCAGCTAGTTTATGTGAGTCCGGCTTGCGAGAAAATATGGAATGTGAGCTGTCAGAGTTTGCAGTCAGAAGCGGAGGCTTTTTGGGATGCTATTCACCCGGAGGATGTCGATCGCGTCAAGGCTGCTTTTGAGAAACAGGTGCGGGGCGATTATGATGAGGAGTATCGGGTAGTGCGCTCGGACGGTTCAGTTTGCTGGGTGCGCGATCGGGCTTTTCCAGTCCGCAGCCAAACCGGAGAAATTTACCGCATCGTCGGTATTGCTGAAGATATTACCCAGCGAAAATTAGCAGAAGAATTCCAAAAAGTCGCTCAAACTGCTCAAGCTGCAAACCAAGCCAAAAGCGCCTTTTTAGCTAATATGAGCCACGAATTGCGAACTCCCCTCAACGCGATTATTGGTTACAGCGATATGCTCAAAGAAGACGCCGAGGATTTAGGCTGCGAAGATTTTATCCCCGACTTGCAAAAAATTCAAACAGCGGGGAAACACTTGCTATCTTTAATTAGCGACATTCTAGATATTTCTAAGATTGAAGCGGGGCGGATGGAACTTTACTTAGAAACTTTCAACCCGGTTAATTTAATTGACGAGGTAGTTTCTACTGTCAAACCCTTGGTAGATAAAAATTCTAATAAGTTTGAAGTTGATTGTGCTGAGGACTTGGGAATGATGTATGCGGACATTACCAAAACTCGTCAAATATTGCTCAACCTGCTGAGCAATGCAGCCAAATTTACGGAACATGGCACTATTACTCTCTGCATTGAAAGAGTTAAACATGACAGCTTAACCACTCAAGAAATAGCAGAACCTTCCGACTCAATAATTTTTCGCGTAGCTGATACGGGCATTGGGATTCCCCCCGAACAATTGCAGCATTTATTTCAAGCATTTATGCAGGGCGACGCATCAACTACCCGCAAGTATGGCGGCACGGGTTTGGGATTGACTATTAGCCGTCACTTTTGCGTGATGATGGGTGGTGATATGCAGGTTGAAAGCGAGTTAGGTTGCGGTTCGGTTTTTACTGTGTGCTTGCCGGCCCGCGTTGAATTATTGGTCAGCAGTTAGTCTTGCTATCCGGGAGGCAAGTGTTATATCATTTCCGGTAACACCGGAATGATGTTGACTGTTGACTGTTGACTGTTGACGCCGTGAACAGTCAACTGTTAACGCCGTGAACACTGAACTCGAATTTACTATTCCGATGAAGAGTGGATTTGATCTTACACAAGAAACCAGGTTTATTGACAAAAAACCTACGCTTTTAGATAATTTATGAGCAATAAACCAAGGTGATGATAGGATGCAGCCTCAGTCTTATTCTAGTTAATTCGCCGTTTCTGCCGCCCCAAAAGTTGAGCTGTTAATACGCCGCCGACAAAGCCAAAGAAATGCGCTTGCCAGGAAACTCCCGGCTGCGAGGGCAAAACTCCCCAAATTAAACTGCCGTAGAAGAAACCGACAATTAAAGATACCAAAATAGATGTAAAGCTGCGTTCAAAATAGCCCCGTAGCAGCAAGAAGCCGAAGTAACCAAAGATTAATCCGCTGGCACCAATGTGAACGGAATAGGGCGCGCCAGTCAGCCAAACTCCGAATCCGCTGACTAGCACAGTGACGGCACTCACAATAAAAAAGTCGCTAATTTCTCGCAGCATTATCAACCAACCCAATGTCACAAAAGGGAGGGTATTGGCGGCTAAGTGAGCAAAACTGCCATGCAGAAAAGGCATCAACAGGATGCCTTGAAGTCCGTCGAGGCTGCGGGGGCGGACTCCGTAGGCATTCAGCCTGCCTCGGAACAGGAATACATCGACAATTTCGATAATCCAGAGGAGGGAGACGAAGCCGCCGAGAATGGCGGCGTGGCTTTGCAATTCGCGGGTGATAGCTTTGGTTTCTGGGTTGCTCATGGGTGGTGAGGGCGGTGATACCGATTATTTCTCATTGTATGAGTTTCTGAGCGATCGCGAGCAAAGATAGTTGGGTCAAGGTTTCAGGGTTTTTTGCAGCAGAGCTTATTTAGAAATATTATAAGTTTTATTAAAAGTTCCGCATTTTCACGTATAGGATAATTCACCTGGATGCGTCACAATTGTAATTGAACTACAAAAGGAGAGTCAACCGAAGGTTGAAGCTAAAACGTAGAAGACAGAATTTTTACCCTATCAATCAATTGTTGGGCTTGAAATGAGGACACTTTTTAGAGCGCACACCGTCTTTTAAAAAATCAGGAACTACTTTTCTCGCCCTAAGTCATAAATTTAAGAAGTTCAATCCGGTAAAGCAAAACGAGATGCTGTAGATACTGATTGTAGATAATATCGCACAAGCTCTACAGAGAGTTCTTGGCACCTCGTTATAAAAGAGGAAGAGAGCAAAATGAACGTATTTGAGCATACAGTCTCCTACCGAACTCTGCCACATTGGGTAGGATTTGGCAAACAAGAAACCGCCGTTAATGTCGCTACAATTTCTCAACCTTACGGTCAAAATCCACACTTTGACCCCTTGCATCCGCTAAAACAATGGCTTGATAACACTGCAATTAAAAGTCAAAAGTTGGCTCGGTTGCTGTGTAAGTTTATTCCCAGCCAGTGTCCGTTTGAGCGAGAAGTCAAAATTGGCGATCGCACTTTATTATCCATTCCGCCGCTGTGCAAGTTAAATCCGCTTTACGAGCAAGTGGTTGGGCTGCGCTTTCGAGCTTTGTGTTATTTGGCGGACGAGTGTGGCGAAGATGTAACTCCTTATTGTTAATTCTGCAAAAACTTAAATTTTTCACTGTCTTTTCACCCTCCCTTCTCCTTGTTGGGGAGGGTTTTTGTTTTGTGCAGGCTTTCCGGGATAAAAAGTGCGCTCAATTTCTTGATCGTCGAGTAAATCAGCTTTAAATCCCTTCTTTTTTTATTGATATTTACCTCAAGGGTAGTTGTTTGGGAGGTTTTGGTGGTTCGCCTCTTGCGTAACTTTATTGGGTAATCTCCCAAAAGATGTACGGTTCTGCCCCCGCCACAGCGCTATGAGCTAGATACCATTAGAAAAGTGTCAATCGATTTTAGATTTTAGATTTTAGATTTTAGAGGCGACCCCAGGGATAAATGCGGGGGCTTGAGGATTTTCGATTTTCGATTTTGGATTGGTTCCACGGATAAATCACGTGGCGGGTACCACCTTTGAAATTCTTGGTCAAGGACATCACCAATCTATGTAGGTTGAGCAGTGGAGTGGGGCAACCCACAATTAAAGTTCAGGTTTACTCCCCACATTTTTTACAAAATTGATATATTAGTAATTTGGGCAAATATTTAAGCGATTTCAAGAATATAACTAACACTAAATGTCAAAATCACGAACTCGGTAATTACCGGGTACAATTTATCAAATATTTCAAGAATATAACTAATACAAAGTGTTGAAAAAAACGTTTTTTGCCGTAATTATTGCGCTTTTATCTTTTATGGTTGCACTCATCCTATCAGCTCAAAGTTCTGAGGCTGTCAATGAACTATATGTATTTGGGGACAGCCTTTCGGATATGGGAATGGTGTTTCGATCGAGCGGGGGTCAATATCCGCCTCGTTCGACTTACTTTCAAGGGCGTTACTCGAATGGTAAAGTTTGGGTAGAGTATCTTGCCGATCGCCTAAAGTTGCCGCCTGAACGAGTCACTAATTTAGCCTATGGAGGTGCAACAACGGGGAGCGATCGCAATAGCCTTGTCCCTGGTGTGTTAGCTCAAGTTCAGTCATGGACTAAATCCCAAAAACAGGCAAATCCTCATGCGCTGTATGTACTGTGGGCGGGTGCAAATGACTATTTGCAGGGGGTAAATAATGCGAATGTTCCCGTTGAAAATGTGGGGAGGGCGATCGCGTCTCTTGCTGATGTGGGTGCCAAAAATATCCTGCTGGCAAATTTACCAGATTTGGGGCAGTTACCGGCGACGCGAACAGGCGCTAATTCTGCAAGGCTGACTGCATTAACACAAGCACACAATCAGGGTTTGAGGCGAACAGTTAAGGTATTAAGTCAACAGCATTCTGACTTAAAGATTGCGACTCTGGATGCTAATGCGCTTTATCGGGAAGCGATCGCAAACCCGGCTAAATATGGCTTGACTAATGTGACGAGTGCGTGTTTATCGGGTGGAGGTGTTTGTGGTAGTCCCGATCGATTTTTGTTTTGGGACGGCATTCATCCGACGACTGCCGCACACAAAATTTTGGGGGAAGCAGCATCCGCAATTGTGCAGGAGAGCGGGATGATTAAATCTGGATTGGGGACGCTTCGGTAAACCATTTTAAGGCTCGACGGGCGCCACAAGACCGGGATGCTCCCTTGGAGTAGAGGTTGACATGATTTTTTGCATGAGAGCAAGATTGGCTCATCTGATATTGTAGAAATTTCTCTCGTGGGCGATCGCACTTTATTATCCATTCCGCCACTGTGCAAGTTAAATCCGCTTTACGAGCAAGTGGTTGGGCTGCGCTTTCGAGCTTTGTGTTATTTGGCTGACGAGTGCGGCGAAGATGTAACTCCTTATTGTTAATTCTGCAAAAACTTAAGTTTCTCACTGTCATTTCACCCTCCCTTCTCCTTGTTGGGGAGGTTTTTTTTATTTTGAGATTATTCGGCGGTTGAAACCTGTTATATCAATTCCGGTTGCACCGGAATTATTGTTGACTGTTGACTGTTGACTGTTGACTGTTGACTGTGAGTCGAAAAACTGAATGGTTGAGTGTTAACTGTTGACTCGATTTTATTATTCCGATGCAACCGGAAACGATATTAACCTCAAACTCAAATGTGGCGAAGCGCCGGTCATTTGAGATCGAGGTTAAATTAGACAAACTTTCGTCTGCCTCAGCAGACAAGCCAGATATTCTGTTAGAGCCCCGGCTTTTTGAAAAAGTCGGGGCTCTAAAGCCCGATCGCATTTAAATACTAAAGGGAGCGAATCACTCGTTGTTCGAGAATGCGTTTGCCTTTGTTATAAATACTAAGGCTAGCTCCTGTAACGATGTAATCGTAGGCACCATTTGTGGCCACGTAACCAGTCCCCTCTTCAGTACGAGCACGCAGGGCGATTGTGCTGCCGTTACTCTTTTTAACGCCGTAGTAATATAGTTGATTGGCGTGGTTATAGCACAGATAAATCCGAAAGTTGCTGGTCTCGAAATAGTTTGCCAGTGTCTGTCTTTTGCGAGCACAAAAATCTCTAACCTGTTTTTGGGGAGTGGATACATTAGCTATTTGTATGGTTTCAATCGGAGACTGAGTGCGAGACGCTGTTGGTGCAGTGCTTGTGTTCGATTGTCCTAAAGCTAAGGTTGCCGCTGGATTGCTGGCAAATAGCATTAAACCGAGTAAGCTGGTTTGTGTGAGTCTTGCTGTGAAGTTCATAAGTCATTCCTTTAAAATATGTTGATGCGTCTAATCTAGGTAAGTTGGATTGATGAGGGCGAGCGAACAGTACAGTTTTCACAATTGGCC
Organism: Microcoleus sp. T3_B1; assembly: GCF_036700445.1. Classification (NCBI taxonomy): domain Bacteria; kingdom Bacillati; phylum Cyanobacteriota; class Cyanophyceae; order Oscillatoriales; family Microcoleaceae; genus Microcoleus; species Microcoleus sp. T3_B1. The sequence continues at coordinate 17,032 of NZ_JAUBOX010000003.1, read as the reverse complement.
TCAAGGAGGAAATCCTGGGATGCAATTTCCGTTTCCCCTGAGAGATGGCACTATTCTCAATAAGCTTTTAGGGGCAGGCTAGAAGCCCGCCCCACAATAGGATTGAATGTATAGTCGAAAGCTGGTTACTGAGAATGATATTTTTATGGGAGTTTCCCTGCAACTGAGTAGCCGGCGGACAATTAAATAACTGGCACTTTCGATTGCTGATAGGACTTATGCACTAACAGGCGATCGCGAGGACAAAGCAGAGAATGATTTTAAATATTGGGCGCCAACTGCGGGCGCTGATGCTAGTTTTCATCAATTTCGATAAGTGCGATCGCGCGACACGCCCCCGTAACCCACGAGGGAACTGTTTACGTGTCGCTTTTGGGATCTTCAGGCCCAGAGGGTACTTCTCCCCTTTGTTGGGCTTCCAATAAAGCCGTTTCCACGAGAAAGGCTATCAGGTTAGCCGTGGATCTGCCTTGCTTGTCAGCCCATCGATCCAAAGCTTCATATACGTAATCAGGAAAGGTAACGTGAACGCGCTTGCTCAATGTAAATGTTTGTTTGTTTGCCAACGCTCTTAATGGTACAAGCTTACGCTCCCGATCGTGTTGTTACCCTATTCTTAAAAATCTACTGACACATATTTGGGCTTATTATGTTACAATTCCTCTAATCCCATCAAGGCTCAGTCAAAAGCCAGTCCGATGCTTTCCGAGGGCTCAGGACTGGCTATGGCTCCAATTAACAAGGAGATACACCTATTATGCCGTATGAGAAACGTCTCAAGCCGTGGATCGTGGTTCGTTTGCTTCCAAATCTACAAAGGGTCGTTATCGGTCGCTTTCGCAGTTGGTCAGATGCAGAGGGTCATTTGCGAGTTCTCCAACAACTGCTTCCCGCGGCTCGATTGACCTTAGTTTTCGATCCAATCGATTAATTTTGGTTGCGAGTTGATAAGCGTGCGATCGCCCTTAGTTGAAAGAGGGCGATCGTAGATGTTGGAATCTTATCAAAAACAGGCTTTCCGGCCTGTTCCCCAAAGAATGGTTTTTGTTGTGGGGTGTAGGGGTTGGGCAGGAGAGCCCGCCTCTACTTTCGGGCAATGTTAAACTGGACGCAAAATATCAATTGAGTTGGGAAAAAAACCGTGACAGCTATTCTACAAGCAACAGAACAGCCAACAGCACAGCGCTACTTCACTCCCGAAGAATATCTAGCCCTGGAAGAAGCAGCAGAGTATAAAAGTGAATATCGCGACGGAGTAATTATTCCTATGACAGGTGGAACTACGAATCACAATCAAATCGCTGGAAATATTTATATCGCATTAAGTCTTGGCCTCAAAAAACAGGACTATAGAGTGTTTTTCGGCGACGTGCGTCTGTGGCTGCCGAAAAAGCGAACTTATACTTATCCCGATGTGATGGTAATTCCGGGGACACCTGAGTATTTCAATAATCGCCAGGATACGGTGATGAATCCTCAAGTGATTGTGGAAGTTTTATCGAAATCTACGAAAGCTTACGATCGCAGCGATAAGTTTAAGTTTTATCAAACGCTGCCGACATTTCAAGAGTATATTCTGATTGACCAATCTCAGGTTTATGTAGAACAGTATTGTAAGTTGGCAAACAAGCGGTGGTCGTATAGTCAGTACGATGAGGAGGATGCGGCGCTAGTTTTGAATTTCTTTCAAGTTGAAGTAGCGCTGGCTGATGTCTATGAGAAGGTGGATTTTGAGGCGGAAAATGAGCCAGAAGAAAGCGGGGAGGAATAAGGGCGATCGCTTTCTTGGAAATGCGGGTTATCATTTAAGTGAGCGATTCCCTACCCTGCGGGAACGCTTCGCGAACGGGATAGCTTCGCACGCGCGTACTCAAAAGAAATATTTGTTCAACATCCTTGCGGGAGAACATCAACATGACAGGCACTTTGCAAACAACCGAGCAACGTTACTGCACAGAAGAGCAATATTTAGCACTGGAAGAAACAGCAGAGTACAAAAGCGAATATCTCGACGGCGAAATTATTCCTATGACAGGCGGATCTACGAATCACAATCGGATCGCAGGAAACGTTTACATTGCTTTAAATTTCGCTCTTCCAGAACAAGAGTATGATGTCTTCATCGGTGACGTGCGTCTGTGGATACCAAAAGTGCGACTGTACACTTATCCCGATGTAATGGTAATTTTTGGGCTACCTGAGTACCGCAACAATCGCACAGACACGATTACCAACCCTCAAGTTATTGTGGAAGTTTTATCAAAGTCTACTAAAAACTACGATCGAGTTGACAAGTTTACATTTTACAAAACTATTCCTTCTTTTCGAGAATACATTCTGATTGACCAAACAAAAATCAAAATCGAGCAGTATTCTAAGACCGAGAATAAAAGATGGTTGTATAGCGAGTATGATGAGGAAGATACGGCATTAGTGTTTAATTCCTTTCAGCTAGAAGTTCCTCTATCTGCTATTTATAAGAAAGTGAGTTTTGAGCAAGTTGAGCAAGAAGATAGTCAAAATGAGGAGTGAGAGCGATTCCCTACCCTACCCTACGGGGAACGCTTCGCGAACGGGATAGCTTCGCACGCGTACTTGGTTTGAAAAGGGCGATCGCTCATGCCTGGTGTTAATACCAATTCTCCAAACTCTTGCAACAATTATGAGTTTTTGGTTTGTTTACGCTCACGCTTCAGGTAAGGTGCGTCGCTTGGAGATTGTCGCTCTTTTTTAGGATTGGCAGGTGGCGACGCACCCTACAGCTACTGTTGCATGAGTTTTGAGAATTAGTATAAACTGAATCTAGCGGTAGTGTTAAGCAAGGAAAAAATAGCCGTGATACCTATTCAAGAACAAATTGTTGACAAACTGAAAAATTTCTCTGAAATCGAACTGCAAGAAATCCTCAACTTTGCTGATTTTTTGTTATGGCAACGGAGGAAGCAGGAAGTATCTTCACCACGCGAGGAAACTGGCAACAGCAAACCAGCAAATATGGATGAAGAGTGCGAAGTTCATTATGTTGGTGGAGTTTTAGTCGTCAAAGCATCATCAGTAAAAACTGAATAGCTTTCATTCGTAATTACCAAGTAAATCAGCTTTCAATTGTTCTAGAGTACCGCGCTTGGCATTCCCGGCTTTGAACGCGGTTAGGGTTTCTCTAGCATTTCTAGCAATTTGTTCGCGACGATTTTTAATTATTATAGCAAATTTTGTCGTGGGCGATCGCACTTTTATTTCCCTGCCTCTAAACACTATCTAAACATTCATGTTTCCCGGACTCAAACTCCCGCCGCTTTCTACGCTGCAACAGCGCATCTATGGCTGGATTGATCGTTTCCTGAACTTCTCCATTTTCACCGTGAATTACCACATCAAGCCATTGAGCTTTTGCAGAACCCACTGCATATTTAAACGCTGCTTCCTGAGTGGGAAATACCTTTTGACTTGACTCTACATTTTCCTCTGTCACCGCCCACCCATTGGGATGAGGTGTTACGTGCAGTTTGCGGTTCAATTCCTTCAATACCCGCTGGCGCAACCCAATTAAAGTAATGCCGACAATAGTTTCACTATCCTCATGATAGCGGGCGATCGCGCCATCGCTAATGTCCACAGCTACAGCTTCGCGCGGTTCTCCCAGCGAGAGATATAGAACATCCGCTTCTTTATCGTAGAAACCCGTAATAGTTGTGGAATCTTCGAGAATCTTTACTGTTTTATCCATATAATTCGCTTATTTGATGATGGCTGTTTTCTCAGGTAAGCTGTTGTGATAAATCCATCATAGATACCGTAGGGTGCGTCGCTATCTAACATCTCCGAACTCAATCGAAAATCTTATAGCGACGCACCATACCAGAACTCTCAAAATACCATTTTTTACCCTCAATCAACCGCAATCCCACTCGTAGATAACATCGCTAAAATCCAATTTTTGTAATGCTGATTCTTTGACAAAAAAGTTACCTACGCCACCATCGCCCCACATAATATCTATTACCTCATTTCCATCGGTATCCATTTGAAATAAAAGGCTATAGGGATCGCTTTCGCAATCTGGTCTAGGATCGTGTGATTGAAAAGAATCATGATAGCCACCAATTTTATGACCGCCAGGGGCGCATAGATCCATATAATCATCCTCGAGTTGCTCGTCTTCTCTAAATAATTGATAAAAATCTTCTCCTAAAAGTTTTGTAAGCCCCTCATCGCAATCACTAATTGGCGCATACTTTTTAGTAAACTGCAAACTGCAACTTCCCCAAATAGGCCCGCGTTCAAATTTGGGCAAAAAATCATAATTGGTGATGATATTCTCAAGGTTGAGATCGGGTTCAGGAAAATATAAAATTTGAAAAATATCTTCACCAGAGTCGAAAGATAAGCCATAAAGACATAATTCATCATCTGGAAGATAAAACTGCAAGATTCCTCGATCGGGAAAACCTTCAAGATGCGGTACTTCGGAAAAGTTGATTTGGGCAAGCAATAAGAAGCAATCGCCATTAGGAGTTTTAGGATACTCGAATCCTTTAGGTAAGTATGGCAACCCACCAAATTTACTTTGCCACCAGTTCGCAGGTTCGTTGTTTTCAATTGTAATTTCAATATAGGGTTTGATAGTTAATTCGATTCGATCGCGATACTTTTCTAGTTTGGGAGATAGCGGCACATCAAGTTTGTAGTTCATAAACCGATCGCAACTTAACTTATTTTAACTCCAAAACAAAACTTTGCAAGGTGGGCAAATGCCCACCCCAACAATAAACTACGCGCCGACAGATTCCTTCGCTGCGTACAGCACCTCAACGGTAATCTTATCAATCCCCCGATCGCGCGCAAACTTCTCAGTATTTCGCTTCACCTTACCCCGCACAAAACCAGGGATTTTATTCAACTCAGCCTGTCCATCCTTCGTCCAACCCATATCAGAGTCAGCCGAAATACCCTTCGTAATCACTTCCTTGGTATCGTGGCCGCCGAAGATTTCCAGCAAGTGGTCTTCCATTCCCAAAGTGAAGGAATTGTAGACCAAATCAACGCACTGATTCGTGCCTTCATAACCCAAAAATGGCTTGTAGCCGATCGGGAAATTTTGGACGTGAATCGGTGCAGCAATTACGCCGCAGGGAATATCCAACCGCTTACCTACGTGGCGTTCCATTTGCGTACCGAAAATTGCCGAAGGTTCCGCTTTGGCGATCGCATCTCCGATCGCCCCGTGATCGTCCGTCACCAGCACTTCATCGCAATACTCGCTTACCTGTTCCCGGAACCAATCAGCATCGTGTTTGCAGTAGGTTCCTGCCCACACAACGTGGATTCCCATCTCGCGAGCCAAAATCTTCGTCATCGCCGCAGCGTGGGTATTATCGCCAAATACGACGGCTTTTTTGCCGGTTAAGTTTTGGCAGTCGATCGATCGCGAAAACCAAGCAGCCTGCGACACAAACCGCGTTTGTTGGTCAATAAAATTTTCGTAATCAACATCCGCACCTTGAGCATTCAAAACTTGCTGAATCTTGCGGATACAGCGCGCAGTTTCCACCACACCCATCGGCGTAATATCCACCATCGGCGTACCGAATTCTTTTTGCAAATACTCCCCGCTCATCATCCCCAATTCCCGATAAGGAACCAAGTTAAACCAGGCGCGCGGCAGTCTTTTTAAGTTATGAACCGAAGCACCTTCGGGAATAACTTCGTTGACTTCAATGCCCAAATCTGCCATCAAACGTTTCAACTCGGTGCAGTCGTGCTGGTTGTGGAAACCCAGGGTAGACATACCGATAATGTTGACAGATGGTTTTTCGCTTTTGGCTTCTACTAAATCGCCTTTTTTGCGGGCTTTGTTAATGTAAAATTGGACGATTTGATCCAAAGTGCGATCGGCTGCTTGCAGTTCGTTGACGCGGTAATGGTTAACATCCGCCAGCAATACATCGCCTTTGGCATCCAATTGAGCTCGTTCCACGAAGTTTTCCAAGTCTTCTTGCAGAATGCTGGAGGTGCAAGTCGGGGTGAGCACGATTAAATCTGGGTGTTCTTCTCTGTCTTTGCGGGTGATGTTGTCCACCACCCGTTCTTGCGAACCCCGCGCCAGTACGTGTCTGTCAACGACGCTGGTAGTTACCGGGGTGAAATCCCGTTCCCTCTCCAGCATGGAACGCATGACGTTGAAATAGTCGTCTCCAATGGGTGCGTGCATGATTGCATGGACGTTTTTGAAGGAAGTGGCGACGCGCAAGGTGCCGATGTGGGCTGGGCCTGCGTACATCCAATAAGCCAATTTCATAGTTTTTTTCCTGGTGCTGGTTGAGAATTGCCCGATCGGGCGATTACTGCTAAATTTTAAGGTTGTTTCTGATTTTCTCACCGGATGAATCCTTGAGAAATACTAAGTTTCTGAGGATTTACACATTTGGGAAATGCTCAAACGCTTTGCCCGCTTGGCATTTGACTCGCAATTCAAACAACTTTACCTGGGTTTTATGGCAATAATTCTTAATCTTTCCTAAAATTTTCTTAAGAGTTAGGCAAATTTGATTAATGTAGGGTTCGCTGCCGCGCACCAGACAAGGTGCAATAATTCTGCATTTTTTGTCAAATTTACTCTGCTCAAACGGTCAATCGATTTTAGATTTTAGATTTTAGATTTTAGATTAAAGAATTGAAGCATTGACCCCACGGATAAATTGGGGGGGCAAGTTTCATCGGATACAGGTTTTTTATTTCTGGGTCCTGAGTCTGCGAAGGAATGAATTCGGGGGCTTGTCTCCTGGATGCTTTCGGTCAATCGATTGCGCGATTTGAGATTTTCGATTAAAGATTAAAGAATTGAAGCCTTGACCCAGCCCAAAAACGGATACGCTGCCACGTACAGGAGTCGTGGAAAGATAAAAATTGTAGACCCTAGTTCAAGCTCCCAGATTTATCTGTGGGGTAAATCTAAAATCTAAAATCTAAAATCTAAAATCGACTGACCCCACGGATAAATTCGGGGGTTCCTTTATCGGATACAGGTTTTTTATTTCTCCACCCATGAAGCCGGGGGCTTGTATCCTAGATGCTTTCGGTCAGTTAGCTAAACAGACGGGAATCCCCGCACTATATCGCTTCGATTAGTGTGGGATGAAAGGCGCGTGAGGTGAGGATTCCACCCGTCTAGCAATTCAAAACTATGTTTTGAATTGCTAGACGGGTGGATGACGAAACAAACAAACTCTTTGTTTAACGAGTCTATTTTGTACTTCAATATACTTTACTCATGCACTTGACAGTAAATAAAGTATTCTGGTACAGTAACACTAATTGATATGTACCGACCACGCCAAAGGAATGAGAAGCTCTTACCAATATCGATTACGTCCAACAAAGTTACAAGCCATTGAAATCGACAGATGGCTGTCGATGCTATGGGCTCAATACAATTACTTGTTGGCTGATAGATTCAATTGGTACGAGCAAAACCGTTCTCCCATCAATGCGTGTCCGCTAGTTTGCCATTTACCCGAACTGCGGGATAATCCCGAATATTACAGTCAGAAAAAAACGTTACCTCAACTCAAGAAAACTCATCCTTGGTATGCTGAGATTTACTCTCAAGTTCTTCAAGATGTAGTTAAGCGAGTTAAGGTATCTTTTGATCGTTTCCTAAAAGGTGATAGCAACGGAAAGCGTAGTGGCAGACCGAGATTTAAACCACGCAGTCGTTATCGCACGTTCACTTATCCTCAAGTTAAAGACGGTTGTTTACAAAATAACTTAATTAACTTGCCGATGCTTGGAAAAGTTAAGGTTGTTTTACACCGTTCCATACCTAATGGATTCAAAATCAAAACCGTCTCTATCACTAAAAAGGCTGATGGGTACTATCTTACGCTCTCCCTAGAAGATTCAACAGTTCCTACGATTAAACCAGATTTTAATCCTCAAAAGATTACTGGAATTGATGTTGGGCTAAAGAATTTCTTGACAACCTCTGAGGGCGAAACAGTTGCAATTCCTCAACATTACCGCAAAGCCGGGAAACGTCTGCGAACTATTCAGAAGCGAGTATCGCGTCGTAAAAAAGGTAGCAACCGGAGACAGAAAGCAGTTAAGCAACTGGGAAAATGTCACAAGAAAGTAGCAGAGAAGCGTAAAGACTTTCATTTTAAGACGGCTAACGAGCTGTTGAAAAAATATGATGTTGTTGCGGTTGAAAATTTGAATATTAAAGGACTGGCTCGTACAAAATTAGCTAAATCTGTGTTGGATGCTGGGTGGTCAAGCTTTCTGTCGATTCTAACAAATAAAGCCGTAAATGCTGGTGTGTTGGTAATCCCAGTAAGTGCCTACAATACTTCACAAGATTGCTCTAGTTGTGGCGAAAAAGTACCAAAAAAGCTGCATATTCGTTGGCATGACTGCCCTCACTGTGGGTGTAGTCTAGACCGCGATCATAATGCAGCAATAGGAATCAAAAATAGGGCGGTGGGTCATCCCGTGCTTAAAGCTCAGTCAATGTCCGAAGCAATAGCTGGAGTCACTGAGAAGCCTACACCAATGGTGACAGCTTGTGTTGGTGTAGGAGTATGTCACTATTGTTAATCGATGGTCAAAATAGATAGAACTGAAGGAACTTGCAGCTTCCGAAGCAACACTTAACTCCCTCCGCGCCTCGGTCGCCAATTATAGTTAAGATTTGCATCGGCCGTTGTTTTGAAGCACCCCAAATTCGTGCCCGATCGCCGGAAAAAATAAATCTTTCAGCACTTGCGTATTTTCACGAGATGTGGTGACGCTCCACTAAAGTCAAGCGATTGCTTGGAATCTGAGATGATTTAGTTGTCAACATGGCGATCGAGCATTAAAGTAAATGCTTGCACAAATCCTGTATTTGTGATTTTGTTTACCTAACTGCGGAGGTGACGAAAGCCCCAGCGTGCTTTTGTCAGCAGTAGCTCATTCCTGTCAAGGCCTGCTTTCCCACACATCCCAAAAGATAGCTCTTGAGCGATAATGAAGAATAACATAGGATTTAGGATAATAAACCCGATTTACCCGAAAAAATCTTGGGTTTGTCAACGACTAGCAACGAAGAAACCGGGTTTCTAGCCCGCCGCGCGTCAGTCCTGTAACATTGACCAAGCACACCTAATTTGAGAGAACCCAACTATGATGGCAATTCCCGGCGTTGCAGTTCTCGCTCTCATTTATGAAAGCAGCACTTCCCTGGTTTACCGCGGCCACAACGAGCAGAACAACCAACCTGTTATTATCAAACTTATCAAAGAAGACTATCCGACTCCTGAAGAACTGAATAGATACAAGCGCGAATATGAGATCACTGCCAACTTAAGCCTGTTGGACGGAGTTGTGAAAGTGTATAAGTTGCAACAGGTTAGAAATAGTCTGGCAATGATCTTAGAAGATTTTGGCGGGGAATCTTTAAAAATATTTATGGGTTCCCAAAAATTTACCCTTTTAGGATTTCTGACTACTGCCATCAAAGTTGCTGAAACTTTGGGAGAAATTCACGGCAAAAATGTAATTCATAAAGATATAAACCCCTCTAATATAGTTTTTAATCCTGCTACAGGACAAGTGAAGCTCATAGATTTTAGCATTTCAACAGCATCCAACCTGGAAAATATTCCCAGTAAAAATCCCAATTTTTTAGAAGGCACCTTAGCCTATATGTCTCCCGAACAAACCGGTAGAATGAACCGGGTAGTCGATTACCGCACCGACTTTTATTCCCTCGGCGTGACCTTCTATGAAATCCTGGCAGGACAACTCCCTTTTCCCACTACAGATCCTATGGAGTTAGTTCACTGTCACATCGCAAAACAGCCAGTACCTCTCGCTGAAATAGCCCCAGAAATTCCTAAAGCTGTTTCAGATATTGTGATGAAATTGTTAGCAAAAACCGCTGAGGAGCGCTATCAAAGTGCTTGGGGACTAAAAGCAGATTTGGAATCCTGCCTGTTTCAGTGGCAAACATCTGGGTTTGTTTCCGATTTTACTCTCGGCAGCCAAGATATTTCCGACAAATTTCAAATACCTCAAAAACTTTACGGCAGACAGCGAGAAGTTGAAACTCTTTTAGCGGCATTTGAACGGGTAGCAGCAACAAATAATCGAGGCTACCGCACCGACGATTCTCAAATTTCAGTCATCAAAAAAGAGTTCAAATCAAAAAAAGAAGTTCCCTTGTCAGTCCTAGCGAGAGGACAACATAAATCCCGCAGCGAGATGATGCTGATTGCCGGTTATTCCGGCATTGGAAAATCTGCAATGGTGAAGATTTTAGACAAACCTATTACCCGCAGACGTGGATATTTTATTTGGGGAAAGTTTGACCAGTACAAGCGGACTATTCCTTACTCTGCCGTTGTCAGCGCTTTTTCGGAATTGGTGCGGCAACTGTTAACTGAAAGTGAGGCTCAATTAGCAGTTTGGCGCGAAAAACTCCGCACTTCCTTCGGTCAAAACGGACAAATTATTATTGATGTCATTCCCGAAGTTGAACTAATTGTCGGAGCTCAGTCTCCTGTAGCTGAATTGGGGCCGACGGAATCTCTGAACCGCTTTAATTTAGTATTTCAAAATTTCATTCGCGTATTTTGCCAGCCAGAACATCCGCTGGTCATTTTTCTCGACGATTTGCAGTGGGCTGATTCGGCTACTCTCAAATTGATCGAATTGATGATGACAGATGAAGCTACGCAATATCTGTTTTTAATTGGTGCTTATCGGGATAATGAAGTTAGTCCTACTCATCCTTTAATGATGACTTTGGAGACGCTGCGAAATCAGGAAGCTATCATTAATCAGATTGCTTTGTCGCCGCTGGGGGTGGAAAACATAACTCATTTGATTGCGGAGACTTTGCACAGCGATCGCGAATCTGTCAAACCGTTAGCTGAATTGGTAATCAGCAAAACCGACGGCAATCCTTTTTTTGTCAATCAATTCCTACAAACATTGTATCAGGAAAACCTGCTAGTTTTTCACCCGCCACAGTCGGGTAGCAAGGGCGGCTGGCATTGGGATATGACTCAAATTGAGCAGTGCGCTATCACTGACAATGTAGTAGATTTGATGGTACAAAAATTGAGAAAACTGCCAAGCTCAACGCAGCAAGTTTTGCGGTTGGTGGCTTGTTTGGGCAACGAATTTGACTTGAATACTCTTTCTTTAATTAATGAAAAAGAAGCCTCGGAAACTTTTTCTCACCTGTTGCCCGCGATTAAGTCGGGACTGATTCTGCCAACTTCGGAATTGGAAAGCAAGTCATTAGATTACGTGCTGTTTCCGCTATTAATTCTGAATTATAAATTTTTGCACGATCGCGTACAGCAAGCAGCTTACGCTCTGATCGACGACTCGCAAAAAAAGGCAGTTCACCTGAAAATAGGCAGGCAAATCCTAGAAAACACCCCGGCTGAATATCGCGCTGACAGAATTTTTGAATTAGTCGATCACTTGAATGTGGCTCGATCGCTAATTAAAGACGATCGAGAATTAATTGAACTGGCAACGCTGAATTTAGACGCCGCCCGCAGAGCCAAAGATGCCACTGCTTATGTTGCTGCCTTGCAGTATTTAACCGCAGGCATGGACGGTTTGAGCGCCGATATTTGGGATGCCCACTACGATTTAGCCTTTGCCTTGCACATGGAGCGGGCAAATGTTGAGTATTTAAACGGTTATTTCGAGAAGTCTGAAGAATTTATTAATATAACTCTGGAAAAAGCGCGATCGCCCTTAGAAAAGGTAGAAATTTACAACCTGCTGATCGTGCAGTACACCCTGCGGGCGAAGTACGAAGAAGCCGTTAAAGCCGGAATCAAAGCTTTGGACTTGCTCGGAATTGACTTGCCCCTAGACGGGCTACAAAAAGTCATATCCGAAGAATTTGCAGCAGCCACAAATATTTTAGCAGGTAGAGAAATAGCTTCCCTGATTGACGCCCCCGAAATGACTGTACCCGACAAAAAAGTTGCAGTCAAATTAATTACAAACTTGCTGACATCGGCGTACCTCAAAAATCCAGACTTGTGGAAAGTCAGCGTTTTAAAAGGAGTCAATCTTTCTCTACAATATGGTTTAGTACCCGAAGCCTCTCTTTGCTATGCTGGCTACGGTATGTTCTTAAACGCAGTTTCGGGAGATTACAAAGCTGCCTATCAATTCGGCTTGCTATCGCTGAATCTCAGCGAAAAATCTGGTAATATCGGCTTGAAGTGCAGAGCTTGTTCATCCCTGGTCAGTATTTTTTATTACTGGTTCAACCACATCAAAGATTCCCACGCGATCAGCAATGAAGGATATCAAGCAGCTTTAGAATCAGGAGATTTAGAGTATGCGGGTTATATCCTGTCCAACCGCATAGCTAACTCATTTTTTCAAGGTAAAGAAATCTCGCAAATTCTGGTCGATACGAGCAGGTATTTGCAGTTCAGCCAAAAAACAAAAAATCAGCTCGTAACCGATATCTTATTAGGGGTAGAGTTAATCCTGCGTAACTTGAGCAAACTAACTCCTGAAAAGTTTGTATTTGAAAGCGAAGATATCAGCGAAGCTGAATACGTACACAACTGCCAAGCTCATCAAAATTTGTACTCGCTGTGCCTTTATCAGATTCGCAAATGCCAGGTAATGTACTGGTACGGCAACTTCAACGAAGCGCTACAACTAGCTTTTGAAGTAGAAAAACAGCTATCTTTTATTACCGGAGCCATACCCGCTACCGAATGGAATTTTTTCTTTTCTCTAACTTTAGCCGCCGTTTTCCCAAATGTTTCAGAAGAGAAGCAAAAGGAATATTTGGAAAAGTTAGAGGAAAACCAAAAACAGATGAAAATTTGGGCAGACAACTGTGCCGAAAATTTTCTGCACAAGTATCTTTTAGTACAAGCAGAAATAGCCAGAATTTCCAAGAAAGATTCAGAAGCTGTAGAACTGTACGATTTTTCTATCAATTTAGCCCAAGACAATGAGTTTGTCCAAAATGAAGCGCTAGCTAATGAACTAGCAGCTAAGTTTTGGTTGAGTAAAGGCAAGTATCAATATGCCAAAATTCACTTGCGCGAAGCTCACTCGTGCTACTTGCGCTGGGGTGCAGTTCGCAAAGTAGAAGATTTAGAGCAGAAGTATCCGCAGTTGCGGGAAATGACGCCGATCAACGGAAGTTTTAACAACAATCAAACTACCACAACTATTCATACTTCTACTGGCAGCGATGCGAGAGTCCTGGATTTGGCAACGGTAATGAAAGCATCTCTGGCGATTTCTAGCGAAATTGTCCTCGATAAGTTGCTCGCTTCTTTGATGAGAATATCCTTAGAAAATGCAGGTGCTCAATTAGGTTTTCTGATTTTAGTCAGAGATGGTCAACTGTTGATTTCAGCTAAAGCCTCAGTATTTGCTGAAGATGTAGCTGTGCTGCAATTTACGCCTGTTGAAGGCTATCAGGATTTACCTGTGACGGTGATTAATTATGTGGAAAGGACTCGCTCGGATTTGGTGTTGAGCAATGCGGCGGCTGAGGGACTATTTACAGCAGATCCTTACGTCGCCAAACACAAACTCCAATCTATTTTGTGTACTCCCATCATCAATCAAGGCAAACTAATCGGCATTCTTTATTTAGAAAACAATTTGACTGTCGGAGCATTTACTCCCCACAGATTGGAAGTTTTAAGGTTGCTTTCTTCCCAAGTTGCTATTTCTTTGGAAAATGCTCTACTTTACAATTCGGTGGAACAGAAAGTGCAAGAGCGGACGCAGGAGTTAAATGAAAAAAACGAGCGTTTAGAACAAACTTTACGCGAACTTAAACTAACTCAAGCTCAATTAATCCAAACGGAAAAGATGTCGAGTTTGGGGCAAATGGTCGCTGGTGTAGCTCACGAAATTAATAATCCTGTAAGTTTCATCTACGGCAATCTTAATCCGGCTAGCGAATACGTTAAAGACTTGCTAAAATTGATTGAGCTTTACCAGCAGCACTATCCAGAACCTGCTGATGAAATTCTCGAAGAAATAGAAACAATTGAGCTGGAATTCTTGAGCGAGGATTTGCAAAAGCTGCTGGATTCCATGAAAGTAGGAGCGGAAAGAATCCGGGATATTGTGCTAAGCTTGCGGAATTTCTCGCGCCTTGACGAAGCGCAAATGAAGTCGGTAGATATCCATCAAGGCATCGACAGTACGGTGATGTTGCTGCAACCGCGCCTGAGAAAAGAGGGCGGGCGTTTGGGAATTGAGGTGATTAAAAATTACAGCACGCTACCCCTAATTACTTGTTATGCGTCTCAGTTGAATCAGGTATTTATGAATATTTTGACAAATGCGATCGATGCTCTCCTCGTAGCAAGAGATTGCCCGGAAAACTCTCATAAACAGCCTACTATTACAATTTCTACAGAGGTGACAGACAGGAATTCTGCCATAATTAGAATTGCCGACAGCGGGCCGGGGATGAGCACTGAGGTGCTGCACAAGATATTCGATCCATTTTTTACAACTAAGCCCGTGGGTTCGGGAACTGGTTTGGGATTGTCTATTTCTCACTCGATTGTTGTGAGTTCTCATGGCGGAAAATTGACTTGCGTTTCTGCACCCGGAGAGGGGAGCGAATTTATTATTGAAATTCCGATCGCCCCCAGGCAAGTTTTGTAATCGGCGCTACTATTAACCAACATCCCCAAATCAATTCTAGTTAGCAACCATTAGCAATCCGGCCACGCATTGCGTTTACTAAACTTTGAATTCGCAATTTTAACTCGGCGAAAACTCTGCATTAAAGTCGATCGCTCTGGTTTCGACAAAAGGGCGATCGCCCTTTTGCAGCCACACTGAGGACTTTCGATCGCGACGAGGTGGCAATGTTCCGGTAAAGCATAAAAAGAGTCATATTTTTAGTTAAAGCAGTCAATATTGTGTCTATAAATACGACGGAACAGTAGATAATAGAACACACTAAAAGAAAAGTAATTTTCTAGCATGAACATACGTCACTTCTGCAAAAGTCAGGCGATCCCATTGCAGCTCATACTGATCGTGCCATTTGTTTTGCAAATCTTTGGATCAGTCGGTCTGGTGGGATATTTGTCGTTCAAAAATGGACAGAAAGCGGTAAACGATCTGGCGGATCGGTTGATGGATCGAACCAGCAGTACGGTGAATCAACATCTGAATGCTTATTTATCTATTCCGCATCAAGTGATTCGGATTAACGCCGATGCGATTCAGATGGGATTGCTAGATGTGCGCGATCGCCAAACCGTCGGTAAGTATTTTTGGCACCAAATGCAGGCTTATGACCTGACTTACATCGGCATCGGACTGACGACTGGTTATGGGACCGGAGCCGGACGCTACGACGGCAAAACGGTCACGATCGATGATTCGAGTCCCAAACCTCTAAACAATCTCCAAACCTACGCCACCGATGACCGCGGTAATCGTACTGGTATCGTTAGTGTCGCTAATTGGGGTAGCTTTACTGAAACCTGGTACACCGAACCCGTGAGAGCAGGTAAACCTATTTGGTCGCGGATCTATACCTGGAATTATCCCGGTCATCCTTATATTGTTGCCTCGGCGGGTCGCCCTATTTATGACACAAATAATCGCTTGCTAGGAATGGTCGCAGCCGATATCCATCTGTTGAAACTGAGCGATTTCTTACGGAATATAGATGTCAGTAGCTCAGGGCAGGTTTTCATCATCGAGCGCAATGGAATGTTGATCGCAAACTCTGCGAAAGAACAACCCTTTACCACCGTCAAAGACGAGATTCGGCGTTTGAAGGCGATCGACAGTGGCAATCCCATAGTGCAGGGAATTGCCAAACAAATCCAGCAACGCTTCAAAGGGTTTCAATCCATTTCTAAAGACACGGATCTCCGACTTGATTTTCAGGGAGAACTCTACTATGTGCAACTCACTCCTTGGCGCGACCAATATGGATTGGATTGGTTAGTGGTGGTGAGTGTGCCAGAAAGCGAATTCATGGCACAGATTGATGCCAATACTCGCACCACAATCTTGCTCTGCTTAGCAGCATTGGGAGTAGCTTGTGGGATGGGCGTTCTCACCTCCGGCTGGATTGCGCGTCCGATTCTGCGACTGAATCGGGCGAGTGAGGCAATAACATCTGGCAACTTCGACCAAGCTGTAGAAGACAGCCGTATTCAAGAACTCAACGCCCTTGCCAACTCCTTTAACCAGATGGCAAGACAACTGCGCGAATCGTTTACCGCCTTAGAAAAAAGTAATGCAGAATTAGAAGACCGGGTGGAACACCGCACCGTTGAACTCAAAAACGCCCTAAGTGAGTTGCAACGCACCCAATCACAGATAATTCATAGCGAAAAAATGTCTAGTTTAGGGCAAATGGTTGGTGGAGTCGCCCACGAAATTAACAACCCGGTCAACTTCATTCACGGCAACCTCGTCCATACACAGCAATACGCCCAAGATTTGTTAAAGTTCGTGCAGCTTTATCAACAGCACTATCCTAACCCTGCTGACGAAATTCAACTCGCAGCCGAAGAAATCGACCTGGAGTTCTTGCAAGAAGACCTGCCCAAAATGCTGTCTTCTATGAAAATGGGTACCGATCGCATCCGCCAAATTGTCCTGTCGTTGCGGAACTTTTCACGGATGGACGAAGCAGATTTTAAAGCAGTGGATATCCATGAGGGTATTAACAGCACCCTACTGATTTTGCAACACCGCCTCAAAAATAGACCGGAACGACCGTCTATTGAGGTGATTCAAGACTACGGTTCTCTACCCCTGGTGGAATGCTACGCCGGACAACTCAATCAGGTATTTATGAATATTTTGACAAATGCGATCGATGCTCTCCTCGTAGCCAGAGATTGCCCGGAAAACTCTCATCAACAGCCTACGATTACAATTTCTACAGAGGTGACTGACAGGAATTCTGTCATAATTAGAATTGCCGACAGCGGGCCGGGGATGAGCACTGAGGTGCTGCACAAGATATTCGATCCATTTTTTACAA
>NZ_JAUBOX010000075.1:0-40291 GCF_036700445.1 Microcoleus sp. T3_B1 | reverse complement strand
CCATTTTGAACGAGCAACCTGTTTTTTCGTCAGCTTCTATAGATTTGCAGGACTTAATTTAGATGCGTTTACCCTGGTTGTACGAGTCCGTCATCTCTGGAACAAAACTACCCGTGAGGTTCAGTTTTATTGGTCTTCTTTACACAGTGATGCTCAACTTATTGGTCGGGCTATTCAACAACATTGGGGTATTGAAAACCAGGCTCATTGGACTCTTGACTGTACATTTGCTGAGGATGCTTGCCGCATTCGCTCTTTCCACAGTCCTCGGAATTTTGCTCTTTTACGACGCATTGCTCTCAATGCCCTTAATCGAGAACTGACTTACAAACGCAGTCTCCGACAAAAAATGAAACGCACTGCTATGGATAACGATTATATGATTCAAGTTCTCTTTTCTTGTTTTCTTGACCCTACATTAGATTCTTCTGAGTCCTTGTGTCAAGCCTAATTGAGATGCTCTTACCCTGGTTTACGAGGGAGAATTGTCAACTTACCGTTGATGGTAGCAGCAGTATTAACCTTGCTGTGGCGAGACGTAGCTGGAGTGACAGAACTCACAAGAATGCTGGCAAGAGAAGGTTTTTTGTGGTGCCGACCTACGACAGTTAGTCAACAAGCAATGTCTCAAAGGTTTTTAAGTTTTCCTGCCACTTTATTTGAAGGAGTTTTTAAAAATTTATTACCAAGTTTAAGAACTGCTTGGTCCAAGAGAAACCAACGACCCCTACCAGAAAGCATTCAATTTGCCTTGACTAAATTTTCGAGCATTTGGATAATAGATAGTTCAACGCTCGAAGCATTGTTTTGCAAGCTCAAAAGCTTGGAAGATATACCAAAAGGGCAGTTGGCAGGAAAAATGGCAACAGTTATAGATTTAATGACCAGGCTCCCTATCGATATTTGGTTTCTGGAAAACTAAGCGAGCTTCTGATGTTAAGCTTGAAGAAAATATTCTGCAATTAGTGCCAACTCAAACCTTACTCTTACTGGATAGAGGATTTTATCATTTTAGCTTTTGGCTCAAATTAATTGAACGAGATATCCACTTAATTACTCGTTTAAAACAATAGTTCGGACAGTTTTTAAGCAGCCAGAGTACCATAAGACAAGACTGAAGGAAGGTTAGGGTGATTTAAAATCAAATCCGGGTCTAAATCTAACTTATCAATAAAGGTAGAAAGTAGATGCTTATTGAATTTCAGACGTTTATAAGAACAGATTGAAAACACAAAAGATTTGGCAGATGAATGACAACTAGAGAGTTCATATTTGGCTAGATTTAAGGCAATCAGACTGGCATTAAAATGAAAATCAAGCCGTGGTAAATGACGAGCTTGACAATCTGACAATCCCGTAAATTGTTTAGCATCACGAAAAATAAATTCGATTTGAAAACGAGCCTGATAATATTCAACAATTTGCTCAGGTGGTAGATGAATATCAGTGCTAAATAATAAAGTATTTTTGATTTTCCCATTGGCTTGAACCTCAGAAATACAAGCCAAGCTAATTTGGCAATTTAAACAACAACTCCACACTACTAATGTATATAATGAAACTCCCGGTTTTATTTGTTTAACAAACTTAAGACGACTCAGATATTGGCAGTCAACCTTACCATCATATTTGCGAGGTGCTCCCAGTTTATTTTGTTCACCTGTATAGAGATAGCGTAGGTTAGCATCAACTCTTAGCTTGCCAATAAAGTCTAAATTCAACTCCCCCACAGCATCCCAGAATTTAGAGCGATAATAATAGCCATCAGCGACCATTTGGACGTACAGAAGTTGGGAAGGAACAACGAGTATTCTTGAGATGTTTTGCATAATCATCAACTCTTGTGATGTCAGGCGTTGAGCTTTGAGACTCCTGTTTTTTGCGAGATTTTTTTGACCAGCTATTCTTCGGTTTTTGTGGCAGTTTTTTCCCTGGCTTTATTTGAGGACGTGATGGAGTTTGTTGCACGCTTAAGCTATAAGATAAACGAGTCTCAATTTCGACAATAGAAATCACAGAAATTTCCAATCCCTGTTCCGATTTACCAGCTACACCATTATAAAAATAAGCCTTGCCGTCAGTTTTTTTGCCACTTTTTCTTAAAAAAGAACAATCAATAACAGCAATGACTGTGTGTTCAGGATTTAAAGCAAGTTCCGTGGAAATATTGATTAAATTGTGGAAAATTAAAGCTTTTGAGAAAGTGACGACGGTAGGTTTTTTCGCTCAAACAACTATAACGACTGAGATTTGTGAAGTTGACCTTGCCATAAGCCAGCAAGATAGTTGAGAATAAAGTGATTAAAAACTTCTTTTGGGGTTGACTAATCCCTGGCATTTGTTGTAAGATGGATTCCATGATTTTCCTAAGGCAATCTGTTGAGCTTGTGTGTTTTTATAGCTTAACCGAAAAGAGTGCCTTTTTTTCTGTTGATTTTGGGTTCAGATTGCACTCACTTTTTTCACTTCTCTGCTGCAAAAGCGATCGTATCCCTCTTTAAAAACTGTCCGGAGTATTGTTAAAAAAAGGAGCAGCAATTAAAATACAGCAAGTATTTACCAAGAGTTATGAACTCCGAGATAGTCGGATACGGCTAGGCTCAGGAACTTCAAAAACTCCATTTATTACCTTACGTTTGATTGAAGTTCGTTCCGGTAAAATTTGGCATTCTTATTTGACAAGCGTACTAGATCCTCATGTATTACCTCCCTACGTAGTCGCAGATTTATATCGCAGGCGCTGGAGGATTGAAGATGCTTTTAATACCGTAAAAAGGCTTTTGGGATTAAGTTATTTGTGGACAGGTTCTCTCAACGGCATCCAGCTTCAAATTTGGGGGACTTGGATATTTTATGCACTCTTGGTTGATTTAGGTGATGCCGTTGCTGACCAACTCTCTTTACCAATAGATTCGATTTCATTAGAAATGATTTACCGGGGTCTTTACCATTTTTATGTAGCTCATCAAAAAGGTAAGGCCACTGACTTGATCGAGTATTTCGCCGCGCCCGAAAACCAAGATTTAGGTATTGTTAAATCTCAACGAAAGCCCAATGTTAAGTTAATTGTTGCACCTTTCCCCGATCGACAGCGAGGCCTGAATCAATTTTTATTTGATGCCTCTTCTGAAATCCCTTTGACAACTGCCATACAGGCTTAACTTGTTACAAATGGCTAAGCTAATCCAAAAAGAATTGGCAGATTTAGCTGGACTGAAAGAAGAACAAATTAAACGTTATGAAGATAATGACTACGAAGATGCCAGTTTTTTGGATGTAAGATTTGTAATTGATGCACTGGAAATCAAAATTCAAAAATGTGAGTTTCTAGTTCCTTTAGATACCCTAAGAAGAACGCCAGTTACCAAAGAAGAATTACTTTCCTCAACTCATCGTTTTCACAGCCAACAAGATCAACGAATGATGGAGCAAGTTCAATTAAAAAGTTAGGGTTGACAGTTGACGCTGTTAGAGTCCCAACTTTTTTCAGAAGTCGGGAATCTGCGTGTATAATTTTCAATTTGCCCTAAGTCTAATTAAGTGCTTTCATCGCTTCGACAACTTGCCGCGAGATAAAAGGTAAAATTTCTTCATTCTTGCTATTCTCTTTCCCCTCGGTAAATACAACCAACAAATACGGCCGCAAACCCGATATTTCAATATAAGCAGCATCGTGACGCACTTGACTTGTCAGTCCCGCTTTTGACCACAATTTTGCTGATTCTGGCAATCCGCCACCTAAAAAACCTGTAACTTGATTTTCAGGATCTGCTTCTAATTCTGCTGGATCTAAACTGCGTTTCATTAAACCCATCATTTCTTGCGATGCTTTGGCAGAAACAGCTACGCCGCCGATTATACTGTGCAGCAAACGCGCCGCTGCATTTGTGGTCAGCATATTTCTATTTTCCATTAATTCTCCCACAAATGCTCGCTCGCGACCGTAGGGGCCGTCACACCAGGTTTTTTGATTGGCGTTAATATTTTGTAATTCTGGCCAATCCAATGATTGAAAGTAACGGTTGACGATGTTTCGCTGCTGTTTCCAACTTTCAAAGGGGCCTGGTGATAATTCTGGGCCGCTGGTGGTGCCGGTGAGGGCGTCTACTACTAAACTGGTGGCGTCGTTGCTGGAATCAACTATCATATCTCGGACGGCGCGTTCTAATTCTGGCGATGTTTGAATCATGCCTTTTTGCGCCCATTCCCAGATGGCAACGAGGTAGAATAATTTGACGATGCTGGCTGGATAAATTCGTTCGGAAGCTCTGGCGCTAAAACCTCGCGGTTGATATTTCCAAAATTCTTCTGGACTCAGGGCACCGCCTGTATTGACTCGCACCGGCGGATCGTAGACTATCCAGGTAATGGCTGTACGATCGCCACTTAATCCTGTAAATTCTGACAATGCGGAGCTTATAATGCTACTGCCGAGGTTTTCTAATTGTTCGTCTTTGTGAAAAAATGTCATGGTTAATGGCTGACGGTTAACGGTTAACGGCTAGCAGCTAATGGCAATCTATCGTTAAATGCGAACAATAAATGCGAACAATTAACAGCAAACAATGAGCAATTAGCAATGGCCAATTATCAATTATCTGATGTTCAGGAGTACCGGGCGCGATCGCACATAAATATTTACGATTCCCCAAAGTGCGATCGATTGGCAACTCAAGCAGCCCTGGGGCGGCATTTGCGCGTCGTCGAACTCCCCCTAAGACAGAGCGATGTAAACTTGGATACAACGGCTGTGATGGTGCGGCTGTGCGAAGATGATTATCCGGGATGGCTGGATATTCGAGATGTTGAGTTGCTCGATGTGGCAGAAACAGTGTATCATCCTCTGGTGCTTTCTGAGGCCCAAATCAAGGAAAAATTACCAATAGTAATTACTTTCGCTCGCGAGGCTATGAACCAATCCAATTATTATCTTTGGGGCGGTACAGTCGGGCCAAATTATGATTGTTCGGGCTTGATGCAAGCTGCTTTTGTGGCTGCCGGCATCTGGTTGCCGAGGGATGCTTATCAGCAGGAAGCTTTTACTAAACCTATTAGTATCAGTGCTTTAGAACCGGGGGATTTAGTATTTTTTGGTACGCCAGAAAAAGCCACTCACGTAGGATTGTATCTCGGAGATAATCGCTACATTCACAGTTCGGGACAAGCACAAGGTCGCAACGGTATCGGTATCGATGTTTTGTCGGAGGAGGGCGATCTAGTCAGTCAAGCTTATTACCAGCAATTGCGGGGATATGGTAAAGTTGTGGCAAGTTATCAACCTAATTAGTTGTTGACTGTTGACTGTTGACTGTTGACTGTTGACTGTTAACTGTTGACTGTTGACTGTTAACTGTTAACTAATGACTGTTAACTAATGACTAATGACTAATGACTAATGACTAATGACTAATGATTACTGATGTTATCTAACAAACAAATGGACGCTGCATTATTTTTGGAAAAATTGGCGAGACAGCAAGCTGAGGCTGAGGTTGTTCTCGACGTTTCGGTGGTGGTGCCGGTGTATAATGAGGTGGAAAGTTTGCCTCATTTGATTGAGGCGATCGCCTCTTCTATCCAACCATCTGGACTCAGCTATCAAATTATTTGTGTAGATGACGGTTCTAAGGACGGTTCGGGTGCACTTCTCCAGCAGTTAGCCAGCACTCGCGATGACCTTTGTGCTGTAATTTTGCGCCGCAATTACGGGCAAACTGCTGCCATGTCGGCAGGTTTCGATCGCGCTCGCGGCCGTGCTATTGTTACCCTAGACGGCGATTTGCAAAATGATCCGGCTGATATTCCGCTATTGTTGGCCAAGTTAGATGAAGGCTACGATTTAGTTAGCGGCTGGCGGAAAAATAGGCAGGATAATACTATTAGTCGGTTGATTCCTTCTAAAATTGCGAACTGGTTAATTGGTCGCGTTACAGGCGTAACTTTGCATGACTACGGCTGTTCTTTGAAAGCTTATAAATCCGAGTTGGTAGCAGACTTGAATCTGTACGGGGAATTGCACCGCTTTTTGCCTGCTTTGGCGTTTATTGAAGGGGCGAGAATTGCAGAACTTCCGGTGCGACATCACGCCCGCCGTTTCGGTCAAAGTAAGTACGGGATTTGGCGGACTTTTCGCGTGTTGATGGATTTGTTAACTATTTCTTTTATGAAAAAGTTTCTGACTCGACCGATGCACGTTTTTGGACTTTTGGGACTGAGTTCTATGACGTTGGGAACGGTTTTAGGGATTTATTTGACAGTCTTAAAATTGGGTTTTGGTCAAATTATTGGGAACCGCCCTTTGCTGATTTTGGCTGTGGTTTTGCTGTTAACTGGCGTGCAGTTATTTTGTTTTGGTTTGCTGGCGGAAGTGATGATGCGGACTTATCACGAGTCGCAGGGAAAACCTATTTATCGGGTGCGCGAGGTGTTTGGTTCTAAGTAAAGGATTGGTGTTAAGCTGTGGAGCATTTAAACCAGTAACGAGGCTTGTATGGTGCGTCAGGAGTGAACTCTTACGCGCTTATGCGGGAAACACTTCTGTAATGACGCACCCTACTATCGTCTTTTAAATGCCGAACAGCTTAGGAATGAGAATTAAATAACTTACAATGCGTGATGGTTCTTGTGGGATGGGCGTCCCGCCCGTCCAGAAAGGGCGGGCTATAAGCCCAACCCCTACTCCCCACTTTCAAGAGTGTAAATTATTTAATTCGCGATCCTTAGTAGATCCCCGACTTCTAGCATTAGCTTTGATGTTAAGTCTGGGAAACGGTTGCAGAAGTCGGGGATCTGGTGTTATATAATTTAACTCATCTACGATATTGAACAGTCCAATCTCAAATGGTAAGGTGCGTCGCCACGCTTGAATCTGAAAGTTTCATTTAGTATCTCATAGCGACGCACCCTACAGATTACTGTCAACTGTCAACTGTCAACTGTCAACTGTCAACTGTCAACTTTCTAACTCATTACTTTTTGAGCTTGTCGGAGAGATTGAATAGTTGCGATCGCGTGTTGGGAAACTGCATCTATTTCTGCTTCGGTATTGAACCGGCCAATACCGAACCGAATTGAAGCATAAGCTAATTTGTCCGATCGCCCGATCGCTGCTAAAACATGAGATGGAGATATTTTCGCCGAAGTGCAAGCAGATCCCGAAGAAACTGCCGCCGCCGGTTGCAAACCCAACATCAACGCTTGACCGTCAACCCCGGCTACACTAATATTGAGATTCCCCGGCAATCTCTTAGTAGCATGACCGTTGAGAAAAACATCGCCCAATTCACTCAAGTTTTCCCACAAACGCTGCCGCAAATTAACCACTCGTTCTGTTTCCGACTCCATTTCCGCAATTGCCAATTCTACTGCTTTGGCAAACCCAACTATTTGCGGTGGGTAGAGAGTTCCCGATCGCATTCCCCTTTCGTGGCCTCCTCCGTGCATTTGCGGCGCTAGCTGCACTCTCGGTTTGTTGCGGCGCACGTAGAGAGCACCGATGCCTTTTGGCCCGTAGATTTTGTGGGCTGTCAAGGACATTAGATCGATATTCATCTCCTCTACGTCGAGGGGAATTTTGCCGATCGCCTGTGCCGCATCTGTGTGAAAAAGAATGTCATTTCCCCGACAAATTGCTGCAATTTCTGCGATCGGCTGGATGACGCCAATCTCATTATTTGCCGTCATCACTGAAACTAAAATTGTCTCGGCGCGAATCGCTTTGATCAAATCGCCTATATCAATCAGCCCGTCGCTTTTCACTGGTAAAACAGTAATGTCAAACCCCAATTTTTGCAAATAGGTACAGGGGTCTAGAATTGCATTGTGTTCGGTTTTTACTGTGATAATGTGCTTTCCTTTACTGAAATAAGCTTCGGCGATACCTTTGATCGCTAAGTTATTTGCTTCGCTGGCGCCACTGGTAAAAACAATTTCTTCTGGAGAAGCATTGATCGCTTCTGCTATGATTTGTCGTGACTGTTTTACTGCTGCTTCTGCTTCCCAGCCGTAGACGTGGTTGATGCTGGCTGCGTTGCCGAATTGTTCGGTGAAATACGGCAGCATCGCATCAAGTACCCTTGGATCTACGGGGGTTGTGGCGTGGTTGTCGAGGTATATAGGACGTGCGGACATAGTGCAGTTTTGGGTGAAAAAAGTGTTAGGTTTATTGTAGACGAGCCCCTTGTTCTACTACAAAACTTTATAATTAAGAAATATTTGTGAAGATTTATGCGAGCTGACATTCAGGGATTAGAAATTACTGTCGGTGAGCTCAAGCACCTCACAGGCGCGGGGCCCGATCGCGTATACCGCCCGCCGACAGCGACTAAGTTTGCCCGCGAAGCTTTGAAAACTGTCGGTTTAATTGTTTTGCTTCTAATCAGTTGTTGGCTGCTGGTTGCGATATTTCCTAGAGCTTATTTGTTGTGGTTCGCCCTCCACTTGGTTGCGATACTCGGTTTAATCCTTGAGGATGCGTGGAAAATTCGGTGCAGTCGGCAAAACAAAGATTTAATCAATCTTTTTGATGATGTGGATCGCTATAATGGTATAATCGAAGCGATCGCCATTAATGATCGGATAGAAGATGCTGGCAATGCGGGAGTCAAAATCGGCGATCGGGCAAAAGTCATTCAAGCCTTGCAGCTAATCAGAGACGATTTAGTTCGAGCTTTGAAAACCGAAAGAATTCTCAGGGAAAACAAAAAATTTGTCGCTACTAACTCCGAATTGTTTGCCAATAATTTGAGAACTTTGAATGCCCTGCAAATTAGCGATAGATCGAGCCAGCCGGGACGATTACTCAACGAAGCTTTGCAGGTAGCCGTGGGAGTTCAAGCAGAAATGAAAAAGTTGCAAGAGCGAAACGCTGCTAATTTTAAAAATGGCAAAAGTAAGTAGCGTGCACGGCTGCGTGCGCCTCTTACGCAGTAGCAATATGCAGCTTGCTGAACCGCAACAGGCAGGATGCCTGTTCCACTCGAACTCAAAGACATTTTTAAAATTATGAATTAGGAGAATTGTTGAAAAAATATCATAATTATTGTAAATTTTTACCTATTACGTAACAGGTAAGGATATCTTGGAAAGGTGACGTTAACAACCAGGTCAGTATGTCTTCTGCCAAACCCAAGATTATAGTTCTCGACGACGATCCGACAGGTTCTCAAACCGTGCACAGTTGCTTGCTGCTGACACGTTGGGACGAAGACACCCTGCGTTTGGGGCTGCGGGACAAGTACCCGATTTTCTTCATACTGACAAATACTCGATCGCTAACTCCCGAAAAAGCAGCCTCCGTCACCCGCGAAGTGTGCCAAAATCTAAAAAGGGCGATCGCCAGCGAAAAAATCGAAGACTTCCTAATAGTTAGCCGTTCCGATTCTACCCTGCGCGGCCACTATCCCATCGAAACCGACGCGATCGCTGAAGAACTTGGTCCCTTCGACGCCCATTTTCTAATTCCCGCCTTTTTTGAAGGAGGCAGAATTACCCGCCACAGCGTACACTACCTAATAGTTAACAGCGTCCCGACACCAGTACACGAAACCGAATTTGCCAAAGATTCAGTCTTCGGCTACAGTCACAGTTACCTGCCAGACTATGTAGAAGAAAAAACCAAAGGTCGCATCCCTGCTGATGCAGTCGATCGCATTTTACTCGGAGACATTCGCTACGGAAGTTTAGATCGACTGATGGACATGACAGACAACCAATGTGCAGTTGTTGACGGCCAAAGCCAAGGCGATTTAGACACATTTGCCAAACACATTCTCCATGCAGTCAGTCAAGGCAAAAAGTTTTTATTCCGCAGTGCAGCAAGTATTTTAACATCCTTAGCTGACCTCGGCCCGCAGCCAGTAGCAGCCGACGAAATGGCAAAATACGTGAGGGATGGCAAACCCGGTGCAGTCATAGTTGGTTCCCACGTTAAGAAAACTACTGAACAATTGGAGCGCTTGTTAAAAGAACCCAATATAGTTAGCATTGAAATAGATGTATCTCACTTGTTAGAAGATTCACCAGAGTATCGCACCCAACTGCTCGATGAAATTCTCGAAAAAGCCCGCACTTCTCATGCCGATGGCAAAACGCCTGTAATTTATACCAGCCGCAAGGAACTCGAATTTGAAAATACCGAAGTCCGGTTAAAATTTGGAGAGGCGGTTTCTGCTTTATTGATGGATATCGTGCGGGGACTGCCTGCCGATATCGGGTTTTTGATTAGCAAGGGCGGCATTACTTCTAATGATGTTTTGAGTACAGGTTTGTCGCTGAAAAGTGTCAGGCAAATCGGTCAAATTATCGCAGGTTGTTCGGTGGTGAAAACCGAGGCTAATCATCCTCTGTTTCCCAATTTACCAGTTGTTTTGTTTCCGGGAAATGTGGGGGATAGCCATGCTTTGGCTACGGTTTACAAGCGGCTGAGCAAGTAACCAGCAGACAAATCTAAAAAAACAGAACACCCAGAACCCCGACTTCTCTAAGAAGTCGGGGTTCTAACATCGATACCAAGCTGGAGGCTTCTATTATTTTTATGACCTCAAGCCCGGTAAATATCATCTTGGACTTAGATACCTCATTGGCGCACAAAGAGCAACTAACATCAAAGAACAGGTATTAGAAAAAGTCTGGACTGGTTGGATAGCGATGCCTTTTGTGGACTTACACCTAGTAAATTGATGAACATACGAAACTTTATTGATAAATTATATATTGTAGTGTAAGATACTTTTTTTGGAGGCGATCGAAGTTTAGTATTTTTAATTGTTTCATCATAAAAATATCACGTAAAAAATCAGTATTTTTACGGTTAAAACATTTATGAATTAGTCCTAATATATAACCAAGTAATTGATGAGTCACTTTGTGAAAGCAAAGCTAATTGATGTGATTAAGCATTTTGCCTTGTTTTTATTGGCTTTAATCATTTCGGGTGTAATGGCACTGAGCCATGTGTCCGCAGGAGCGACAGCGCCCTCTGATATAGGAATAACCAGGGTGACTGAGTTGAAATCCGCTGAAATTGATGGCATCCGCTTTGAAAGCATAATGCCAGAGCCTGTATTGACCCTTTCCAAAAAACAACCTGACACTTCCGGTGTAATTGCGCTCGGCCATGTACCCAGATTGTTAGCTGGGGCTGTTGATGCGGAACTGGGGAGGGCAACTGAATTGACATCCTTTGAATCAACACATAGCAATATCGATAGCAATGCAGTTGAAAGAAATGGTATTCGGTTGGAAATTTTAGTACCAGACAGGGTATGGCGTATACCTGAAAAACAAGATGCTACTACTCCTGTTCGGATCGGTTTTCAAATTACAAACAACACACCTTACCCCATTCGCTTTCCTCCACTCGATCCCCTGCTGGTATTTCCACTAGCAATAGTAGATGCTGATGGTAATTTATTACGAAGTTCTGGGGGTAGAGGTATGCTTCTCAAGTCTCCGCAACTGGCTTGTCCCTTAGTTCAACCGCGAGAAAATCTAACCTTTTTCTTGAAAGCGGAACTTTTCTGGCAGAACAATCAGCTTCTATTTGGAGGCAATGATGGATTGGGTGGCGGATGGACTTTCGATATTGGGCCTGGTAACTATCAAATTAGGTTGAAATACATCAATCCTAGGTCAGTATTATTCTGTGATGACCCACACATGACTGAATACAAATTAACACGAGGGATTTGGACAGGTCAAATAGTCACACCCTTTGTGAAGTTTCGCATCGTCCAATCTGAATCCAAATAAAACTTAAGTGGCAATTTTTACTCGATTTCAGGTCAAGACTGTTATTTCCTAGTACATACAAAGGAGTTGTCAGCAATGAGACTATCCCAACACTGGACAATTTTATTAAGTTCACCCTTGCTGATTTTACTCACAGGTAGAGCCAGTTTCGCGTTTTCTTTCACAATGCCATCTCAACAACCAAACCCGATATGCACTCCTACCTCGCCTTACTGTTCCTCAATATCTCAGACAAAGCCTGGTGTTGGTACTTTGACTGTCTCTACTACCTCAGTCTCTGTACTCCCACTAGGTGGCACAAATGATTTTTTTAACCTTCTCACATCATCTGTTTGGGCCCAAAATGGTTGGACTTTTAACAAGGCGCAACCTGTAGAATCTTTAACAGGTAGGTTTGATATTGGGGTTTATGCTCCCTCTATTTTTCTTACTACCCCAGAAAGAATTGGAGCTGAAATACAAGTTCTTTATAACCCTGGTGTCGGAGATCCAGTAGGAAGTAACGTCCATTTTATCCAACGGGTAGTTAACAATCATGCTAATACCATTACCCTGCAGGGAGCCATCCAGCAACCGCCGGGAACTCCTGACGATAAAATTGATACAGTCCTAGAGCAAACTCAACTAGGTTTTATCGACCCTCGAAATCCCCAAAAACCAACATTTAACCCTTTTTACGACACCTATGGTCAGGTGGTAAGGTATCCAAATCAAACAATTCTTTTTGTAGATATTGTAGCTCGAGAAGATATCTATTATAACAACAAAAACTGGAGCGCAGAACTTTATCTTGCTGAGGTCAAAGATCCCATTAATAACCCAAATGAAGTGACAATATATAATGGGATATCATGGGGTTGGGAAAGCATATTCACTCCTCCTAAAACCTCTAAAAAGTTTTCCGACAGCCTCGCCTCCGGTTTTGAAGTAGACCGCTTTAACCTCTCTGACCTTACTCCAGGTTCAAAATATATAGCCTGGACAAACAATGACCTTCCCTCCAACCGCTGCAACCCAAACACATTTTTAAGCACTCAGAATGACTCAGGTTTTCAGCTAGGATTTAACGACGACAGTAGCCCTGTAGGAAATGGCTTTGCCTCCGCACTAACTGGTACTGTGGGCAGTAGTGGCAATATCAACCTCAATGTCAGTGCTGCTGGTGGAGGTGCTCGCGGACAAGACAGAGGCAATTACGAGCTGTTTGTTGATGTTTACGACCCGCAAGAATCGCCCGATTTTAGCTCTGCAGCTAGCGGCGGTGGCGGCTTTGGAAAAGAAATGCGCGGCCTCACTCAACAAAACCCCATCCTTCCCAATTCTCTCCAAAATGGCTGGCAAGTCTTCAACAAAGTTCCCGGCTGCCGCTGGTTTGACCCCCCAACTACTTACGGCTTTGAATTCCAATCTTTGGAAGACACTTTATTTACTGAAATTCTTGATTTTCCTGCGGGCGATGACCAGGAGTTTACTGTTGCAGTAGGAGATTCGATACTCGGTAATTTCAGTCCGGGAGATAAGTTAGACTTTATTTCTTTATTGGGTTATCCAGTAGATAATTTTAGAATCACGGGGATTGATTCATTATTTGGCGAAACAGCAGAAACAGCATTTCCGATTCAATTAGCTTTTCAGGAACGGGAAGGAAGTTTCAAGATGCGGCAAATTTCCAAGCCAATTGATGCGGAAGCTGTACCGGAACCTGGAAGTATTTTGGCGGCTAAGGGAATGCTGCTGTGGTTCGCTGGGATGCGGCATATTTTGCGAAAAAAGCGGCAGGCTGGATAATTTTTCTAGACCCTAATATCCAGACCGGGGCGGGTTTTTGAGATTGTCAATTATTAGCAGGTATTGTTGGTGAACCCGCCCCTACAGGAATCACTATCGAATGACCCTAATATCCAGACCGGGGCGGGTTTTTGAGATTGTCAATTATTAGCAGATATTGTTGGTGAACCCGCCCCTACAGGAATCACTATCGAATGAACTGAAGATGCTGCGATTGCTTCGATTCGCTGGCACTGACACAAAGCTCGCAATTACACAACTATATTTCATATGAAAAATATTTACACTTTGCTATATGCTTTCAGTCTCATTCTCATCAACCCTTGGGGAGGCAGCCGCGGCGAAATTTGGACGCAGCCTAAAGTTTTTGTTGTCCTGCTGATTGTGCTTTCAAATTTATCATTTTTATGGGAAGAAAGGAAACTTTTAAGTTTTTCCCGGTCGTGGAAAGTCTGCCTGATTTTGTGGGGATTTTTTTTGACGGTGGGAGCGATTTCTACCCTCAACAGTCCTTTCCCGGAGCGTTCTTTTTGGGGACAAGACCAAATGGGAGACGGCTGGCTGTACTGGCTGTTAATTTCTATTTTTAGCCTCACCAATAGGCTGCTGTTAAAACTGCATCCAGAATTGTTTTGCTGTCAAATACGGGGTTTGCTGATAGGAGGTGCGGTTGTAGCTGTTAGCGTTTTTCCGCAAGTTGTCAACTGGCAAATTGATTATACAGCAACGAACGGTCAGTCGATCGCAAATGATGTTTTGGCTAGTACGATTTTTCGAGGACAGCAGCCGATCGCACTTTTCTCCCATCGCGGTCACGCAGCTATAGTATTGACTTTGACAGCCGTTATTTGTGCGGTAGGTTGGAAGCGGAAATTAATTAGCGAGCGCACTTCCACTCTCGCTTTATTTCTCATTCTCCCCGCTTTGCTATTTGCCAACACTCGTACAGCAGTTTTATCTTTAATTATATCACTATCTTACTTATTGGGACGGCAATATTACAAACAATTAATTCCGGGTATTTTTATTGGTTTGCTGGCCATTAGTGCGATGACTTTTACTAGACCTCTGGACTGGAATCGAGTATCTGTTGCACAAGTAATGTCCAGCCGATCGCCCTTGTGGGAAATTTCCGTGCGCGGGATTCAAAAACGACCTCTCTTTGGCTGGGGTTTTAACGGATTTGGCATCGCATATCCTTTCGTCGCCACTCCCAATAAGGTTCCTGAAATTGTGAATTTAGGTCAGTTTTCTTATGATTATATTGCCCCAAACGGACAGGTTCGCACTGAAAAAATACCGAGTTATAAAGCTCACAATTGGATTTTAGATACTGCTATTTCTACAGGCATTCTGGGACTAATCGCTGCTGTTGCTTTGTGGGGATATTGCTTGAAATGCGCGATCGTGTCGCTAAATACCGATTTATCAGCAGTGGCGATCGGCTATTTAACTTTCATTCTGCCTTGGTTTGAGTGCGCTCAATACGCGCAGGTGCTTTGGTTAGCGCTAGATGGCTCCGAATCGAGTTTTCCGAGTCCAAAACTCTCAATCCTGCAATAATAGTCGGCTTTTATCTTGCACCCACCGCTAACAAATGATATTATTATAAGTCTGCCTGCAATTAAAACCTCAGCCAAAAATTAAAAATCGTACCCGTAACAAAAACTCTTAAAAAAATTAGATTGCCAAAAAAGTCATGCTCGATACTCCACATCTAGGGCTGACCCCCCAAGTCCCACTCCTATCGGTAGCGTTTTGATACTTGTATCTGGCTGAGCCGGAAAACTCAGTACAAATTTTTGCCTCGTAATTTTTAGCTGAAAGGATTAACATATAAGGGTGACAGAACATTATCATCCCCTAAACTCATTAAAAGATGGCCATTGGTTCAAGCTGATCTGTGGGGCGAGCTTTCAGCACCTACCGGCTGTACGGAATCTCACCTTGGCTTACACCTTAGCAGGCGCTGACTGTATCGATGTCGCGGCAGATCCCGCCGCCGTCGCCGCAGCGAAAGAAGCCCTACAAGTGGCCAGCGAATTACAGGCAAGAACTCAAAACCGCAGGTTTGGCGGCAAAGGGTTGCCGTTGCTGATGGTGAGTTTAAACGATGGGGAAGACCCGCATTTTCGCAAAGCCGAATTCAACCCAGCCGATTGTCCGGTGGACTGCTGGCGGCCGTGCGAAAAAATATGTCCAGCCGAAGCAATAGTTTTTCAGAGTGCTGGCAGTGGTTTTTCCGGGGTGATAGACCAGCAATGCTATGGCTGCGGTCGCTGTCTGCCGATTTGTCCGAGCCAACTGATTTATACTCGTTCTTACGTGTCTGCTCCCGCCGCGATCGCACCTTTAATCTTGCAATCCGGTGCGGATGCCCTAGAAATTCACACGCAAGTAGGCAGAGAGGCAGATTTTGCGCGACTTTGGTCGAGCATAGCTCCCTGGGTCGCTCAACTCAAGGTAATAGCAATTAGTTGCCCCGATGGAGACGGTTTGATTGATTATTTGCGGACACTGTATCAAATAATTTCCCCCCTTCCTTGTCCCCTAATTTGGCAAACGGACGGTAGGCCAATGAGCGGAGATATCGGAACAGGAACTACTAGAGCCGCGGTCAAACTCGGTCAAAAAGTTTTGGCTGCCCAGTTGCCGGGATACGTGCAACTTGCAGGCGGCACTAATGCTCACACTGTCAGCAAGCTGAGAGCCGAGGGACTGATGAAGGATGCCGGGAAAAATTTGTCAGTTCCCCCTGTCCCATACATTGCAGGTGTAGCTTACGGCAGCTATGCCAGGGTTTTGCTATCGCCAATTTTAGAACAATTAGAAACAATGCAGACCGATCGAGCCTATGCCGTTCCGGTGGCAGTCGCGCGGCCAGCAGCCGGAGTTCAAACATCTCGGCTACCTCAGCTCGAAGCCGTCCCAGAACTTCTCTCACAGGCCGTGAGTTTAGCTTGTTCTCTAGTTTCCCAGCTCAAAGAAATTTAGTCACAAGTCATTAGTCATTAGTCATTAGTCATTAGTCATTAGTTACAAGTAAAAAACAACTGACAACTGACAACTGACAACTGACAACTGACAACTGACTAAAAAGTTGAAAAAGTCACCGAACACATCGAGGCGAATGCAGATTACAGACGACCTCAACAAATTATTAGACATCGTGCCAGATGAGATCCGGCAGCCCTTAGAGCAGCACCCGCAGCGCAACAATCTCATTGAGATTGTCATGGATTTGGGCCGCCAACCAGAAGCTCGTTTTCCATCCTTGGCCGAACCTCTTTCCCAAACTCCGATTACCAAAGCACACCTCAACTATTGCATCGAGCGAGTCGGCCACTTCGGCGGCGACAACCGAGCCGGTATCGAGCAAACCCTGCACCGAATTAGCGCCCTTCGCAACCGCAGCGGCGAGATTATCGGCTTGACGTTGAGGGTGGGCCGCGCTGTGTTCGGGACGATCGGCATTATCCGCGATTTGGTGGAAACCGGTCAGTCAATTTTGATGCTCGGCCGCCCCGGTGTTGGCAAAACCACGGCCCTGCGGGAAATTGCCCGCGTGCTCGCCGATGACTTGGAAAAACGGGTGGTAATCATCGACACCTCCAACGAAATTGCCGGAGATGGAGATATTCCCCACCCAGCGATCGGCAGAGCTCGCAGAATGCAAGTTTCCCGCCCCGAACTCCAGCACCAAGTCATGATCGAAGCAGTGGAAAACCATATGCCGGAAGTGATCGTGATTGACGAAATCGGCACGGAACTCGAAGCTTTGGCGGCTCGGACGATCGCCGAAAGGGGCGTGCAGTTGGTCGGTACCGCCCACGGGAACCGGCTCGAAAACTTGATGAAAAACCCGACTCTGGCCGATTTAATTGGGGGCATCCAAGCGGTGACGCTGGGAGATGACGAAGCAAGACGGCGCGGTTCTCAAAAGACGGTTTTGGAGCGCAAATCACCGCCCACTTTTGAAATAGCCGTCGAAATGCTGGAACGCCAGCGCTGGGTAATACACGAGCGAGTTGCAGATTCGATCGACACTCTGCTGCGGGGACGCGAACCGAGCCAGCAAATCAGAAGTGTCAGCGAGACAGGAGAAGTAATTATCGAGCGCGACTCAGCCGCTCCCCCCGCCCGGTTTCCGGGAATGCCAGCTTCCGGCGGCCCCGCTGCTGTATCGGCAATCCGGCCGATCACACCGATCTCTGGGTGGCGGAGTGCTGGCAAAATGGTGCCGATGCCCGCTCAAGGCGCGAACTTCGCTGCTAAGAGCGCGCCGGTTGCTGAGACTCGGTATTTCGAGCAACTGCTCGAAGAATCCCTGTCCGTCGAACCAGTACCCACCCCCGGACGCTATTCCCATAATGTCGGCCCTAACGGCGAAGATTTGCCCCTCCACGTTTATCCTTACGGCATACCTCGACACCAGCTCGAACAGGTGATTTCGACGCTGAATCTGCCGGTGCTGCTGACGAAGGATATTGAGAGTGCTGACGTGGTTTTGGCTTTGCGATCGAACGTTCGGAACCAGTCGAAATTGAGGCACTTGGCCAAAACTCGCCAAGTTCCCCTGCACACAATTAAGGCCGCCACTATTCCCCACGTAGCGAGAGCTTTGCGGCGCCTGTTGGACATGGATGACCCAG
Organism: Microcoleus sp. T3_B1; assembly: GCF_036700445.1. Lineage (NCBI taxonomy): Bacteria > Bacillati > Cyanobacteriota > Cyanophyceae > Oscillatoriales > Microcoleaceae > Microcoleus > Microcoleus sp. T3_B1. The sequence continues at coordinate 22,100 of NZ_JAUBOX010000075.1, read as the reverse complement.
GTACCCCGGAAGTGGCCGACCTCGCTTTATTCGCCCGCAGCGGTTCTTCTGACGAGCTCGAAGCTCTCGAAGAAACGCGCTTAGCAGTGGAGCAAATTGTCATTCCGAAGGGACAGCCGGTGGAACTCCTGCCCCGTTCTCCCAACGTCCGCAAAATGCAGCACGAACTTGTGGAACACTATCACCTGAAATCCCACAGTTTTGGGGAAGAACCCAATCGCCGCCTGCGGATATATCCAGCTTAAAGTGGGAGGTTGATGCCTGTGAAGGCAGAAGGTAGAAGGCAGAAGGCAGAATTTTTTCCTGGCTTCTGTCTTTTACCTTTTGCCTTTTTCCTTTAAGTAGCTGACCACTTTCTGATATGATGTTGTGTGATACTGTTCTTGTTAAGGCGATCGGCTAAATTCTCAATTTATAATTCCAAATTCCCCAATTTCCAATTACCAATACTTCGACTACACGAGCTTACAAGTTCCCCAATTCCCAATAGTTCGGCTACGCACTTCCCTTCGGCTTCGCGAACCGACGAGCCGCAGGCTAGCAGCTATGCTCAGCACAAACTCAGCACCAGCTCAGTAAAAGTTGCCACTTCCCAAATTATTAAATGAATCTACCTCAGTTGACATGAATGATTCAATAATTCAGCTATTTATTAACTTAATTACTACTCAGATTGGTTTGCGAATACGGTCGCAAGATCGTTCGGCTTTGTCTCACAAAATTTTGACTCGGATGAGAGCCAAAAAAATCGCAGAACCCGAAAAATATTATAAACTTTTAACCGCCCCAACTTTGGAAAGTAAAAATGAATGGACCGAATTAGTATTGCTATTAACAACAATTGAAAGTTATTTTATGCGAGATAAAGGACAGTTTGCTCTGTTAAGAAGAGTAATTTTTCCTGAATTGATAGAGCAGAAAAGAAACTTGCACAATACCTTGGGAATGCAGCCGACCCTGCGAATCTGGAGTGCGGGGTGCTCCACCGGTGAAGAACCTTATTCTTTAGCTATTGTTTTAAAACAGTTGATTCCCGATTGGGATCAATGGAAAATATTAATTTTAGGTACAGATATCAATGAAAAAGTAATCAAAAAAGCGCCCCAGGGAGTTTACAGTCATTGGTCGTTTCGCTTGGTTGAACCGCAGATACAAAAGCAGTATTTTCATCAGAGGGAAAATGATTGGGAAATTAATCTAGAATTGCGCCAAAGTGTAAACTTTAGCTGTGTAAATTTAATCACAGATGAGTTTCCTAATATTTACCAAAATCTTTATAACATAGACTTAATTTTATGTAGAAACGTTTTTGTGTATTTTGAACATAAGTATATTTCACTGGTACTGAAAAAATTTTCCAATACCCTGCGACCTGGAGGATATTTAATGACCGGTCACGCTGAAGTTTACGGTCAAATTATGAACGAGTTTGAACCCAAGATTTTCCCGGAGTCGGTGGTGTATCAGCGTCGGGAGGCAGTACCGGAGGAAGGCGGTCAAATAGAGTCTAGGGTTGCAACGGTAAGGGAAGCCAACTCGGCATTTCGGGAATTCCCGAAAGCAGATACTATGGGCGATGATAGTGGTGAGTTGCTAACATGGGAAACTATGCCACCTAGTTTTACTACTAACAGCAATTTTACAGAGATAGAGATGCCGCCCGTATTAAAAATAAGTAATCCGCTGGGGAAGATGCTGCCATCTCCCTATCTGGAGGAGGGCTTGCCGAACAATGCCGTTTCAGTTACAGAAAAAATAATAGCAGAAAATACTCAAAATAAAACGCCTCAAATGCTAATTTTAGAGGCTAAAAAATCATTTAAGAATAAAAATTATGCTGAGGCGCTCAACAAGGCACAAGAGGCAATAGACTTGCAGGGACATAATTTTGAGGCTTATTATTTGATGGCTCAAGTTCAGGCAAATTCCGGCAATTATTCTCAGGCAATAGAATACTGTAATCGAGCTAGAAAAGTCGATCCGGGCTCAGTATTTACTGATTATTTACAAGCTCACATTGCTGAAGAACAGGGGCAATTGGAAACAGCAAAGAATTTATTAAAGAGGACTATTTATATGTGTCCCTCTTTTGTTTCAGCTTATATAGAACTAGGAAATATATACAATAAAGAAGGTCAAGTAAAAAGAGCTATTAAAATGTACAATTCATCTTGTGAAATCCTGAAAGCACTACCGCCAAATACTCCCATAGATTCACAGGGAAAAATGACAGCTAATCAAGTGCTGATGAATGTTAAAAAAAAATTGTTAAAATTATACAGTAAAGAAACTGTACATTAAAATATGGAAACTAAACCGTATCTTATTTTTGAACAGAACGGTTTTCTCTGCGGTATAGAAGCCTGTTACGTTCGGGAAATTTTCTTTCTGCCGGAGTTGACAGCAATTGCAGAAGCACCTCAAGATATTGTTGGGGCGATCGACCTTCGGGGCGAAATTCTGCCCGTGATGGATCTGAATCTTCGTTTTGGATACGTTTGGCAAGAGTATTCTGTGACAGATAGTACGATCGTCCTAGAGTGGCAAGAATCGAAACTCGGTATAATTGTCAATCAAGTTCGCGAAGTTAAGGAAATCTCAGAAGATGCCATCACTCCGCAGCTATCTTACGGGCGAGATAATTCAGAAGCCTCTCATCATTTTGTAGCGGGATTGGCCCGCTGCGAAGCGGATATTATCATGCTGCTGAATCTCGATTCCTTAATTAGATATTCTCCCAAAAAGTCAGAGGAAAGCTGGCCTCTTTCTCCAAGCAGTGCAGGTAGTGAAGAAACAGCAGGTGAGGCAGAGACGAAAAATTTAAAGTGGCAAATAAATGGAAAATGGTTAGGCGAAACTCCTAAAATTCTGAGCAAGCGGGACGTTTTTTGCCCGCAGGCTACGCCGGAAGAAAAGGCAATTTTTAAATTGCGGGCTAATAATTTAAGGCGGCAAGGCGAGGGGGAAAATGGTGCTGCACTTAATATGTCTTTGGCAGTGTTTGCTTTGAATGGCGAATACTTGGGTATTCCTTTAGATTTAGTGCGCGAATTTACTGACATTGGTCAAGTAACTCCTGTTCCTTGCACTCCAGATCGCATAGTGGGAAATATAAATTTACGGGGAGAAATTGTGACGCTAATTGATATTCGCAGTGTTTTAAATATGTCTTTAAATATGTCGGACTCTGCCAATTATCTCTCTAAGGCGATCGTTGTTGAAGTTGGGGATTTAGTCACTGGTATAGTTGTTGACGAAATATTAGATATTATATACTTAAATGTGTCGGAAATTGCGGCTGTTCCGACTGCACTGTATTCTGCCAACCGCGAATATCTAAGGGGGACAGCTCTTTACGGGGAAAAAATGATGGCTATTCTGAACTTGCCCAAACTCCTGAGCAAAGGAGGACTTGTTGTTGATGAGGAGGTTTGAATCAACAAGTTATCTCAATTATATCAATTTCGGTTGCACGATCGCGATGATTGTTGACGTTTCACGGTTGAGACTGAACGATTGACAGTGAGTCGAAAAGGTGCAAATTGCGCTGATATATGGAAGATACATATGGAGACGACTTGACTCGACTTTACCACGACGATGCTAGCAGATTTTATCTTCTATAGTGCGTCTAAATGAGTTGTAAAATTAAGGTATGTCCACTCCCCCCGTGCTTAAGCGGATCGGGGTAGGCACTCTTGCCACTAACCCTACCAATCTGCATAAATGATTTAGACTTGCTATATAGCAACCGCCAATACGGTGAGGAAGTTGTTTATGGCCCAAATCATTGATTTTATTGCTTCTTCCTTCTTTTTAACTTGCCATTCGACTAGGCTCAGGGGGCCGATCGCGCCCTGATCGTAACCGAATGGCGATCGGCTTCGCCTCCCCTGAGCGTAGTCAAAGGGAAGCGAGCCGAAGCGGCTTCTTCCTTCTTCCTTCAACATACGCTATACCAAATCCCCTCGCTTTTCAAGCCATATTGGACTAAAATTAAGGAGAAAAATATGTTTGCTAACTTAATAAAATTCAATATTAGAAAGAGAATGCTGCTTGCATATGTAGCGCCAGCAACTATATACTTGGGTTTTCCCGTGCTAGTTTATACAACCACTAATCAGGTATTGAGTAATTTTCAAGAAGTAGAAAGGATCGAAAATGTGATCAGACACACAAATAATATGTCTGCAGGTGCCGAGCAAATGGTACGGGGGTTGCGCGGGTATTTAATTAATAATAAAAACACTGACTTTTTAAATGATTTTCAAACAGGTTTAGAATTAGCTCGCCAGTCGGCTAATAGTGTTGAGTCAATGATCCAAAATCCTGAACAAAAAGAACGTTTAGAGAAGATGCTACAACTCTGCAACCAATATTATGAGAGTTCTAACGAAATGATGGTTTTTTTACAACAAAATAAGAGGGCGGAAGCCGTGGCTATATTTAACACCGGAAAACAGACAAAATTTGTGAATGAATTTGTGGAAGTGAATAAGCAATTTCGCGACATTGAAGTCAATGCGATTAAGCAAGCCACCGCAAAAACTAAGGAATCTTTAGTTTTCTTGCTCTGGGCTGTGGTATTTGCTTCCGTACTTTTATTGGTGTTAGGTACTATTATAGCTGGGTTGATTTCGTCAGGAATTGCCCAAACTATCGATCGGGCAATTAGCTCGATCGCCACTTCTTCCACTGAGATTGCAGCCACCGTGGAAGAACAGGAACGCATGGCAAGTCAGCAAGCTGCTTCAGTAAATGAAACTACTACTACAATGGACGAATTGGGAGCATCTTCCAGGGCTACCTCACAGCAGATAGAAACAGCCGTGGTTCAAGCAATGCAAGCTTTGAATTTAGCTGGAGGTGGCACAAAAGCTGTAGAACAAACTTTAGAAGCAATGGCAACTCTCAAAACTAAAGTTCAGGATATCCAAGGACAAATTATAGAGTTGAGCGAACAAACAGATCACATTGGTAATATCTCAACTGTAGTTAGCGATTTGGCAAATCAGACTAATATGTTAGCACTCAATGCTGCTGTGGAAGCCGTGCGGGCGGGGGAACATGGCAAGGGGTTTGGCGTGGTGGCGTCAGAAATTCGCAAACTTGCCGATCGCAGTAAAAAATCTGGAGCGCAAATTAATCTATTAGTTGCTGATATTCAAAGGGCGATTAACTCAACTGTAATGGTGACAGACGAAGGAACTAAAACAGTGGAATCCGGCGTGAATATTGCCTCAGAAACCGCAGTGGCATTTGCAGGAGTTGCCAATGCCATTAACAATGTGGTTTTGAGCTCTCAGCAAATTTCTCTGAATGCCAAACAGCAAGCGATCGCGATCGAACAGGTAGTGCAAGCTATGAACTCCCTCAATCAAGCGGCAGCCCAAACCGCTTGCGGTATCAGTCAAACTAAAGTCGGCACTCAAAAATTGAATGAAGCAGCCTTAGATTTGAAAGCAGTTTTGTAGGAGATCGATGAATTATGAGTAGTTCCCAAAAAAGGCCCAATATATCCTTAAAAATTAAATCAATTGCTTTGGCGATCGGCATCGCTACAATTCCAGCGATATTAACGGGAGTAATAACTTGTTTCTGGGCAAATCAGAACCTAATCTCAAATCAGCAGTGTAGTTAGTTGTGATTTGTGAGTTATTATTTGGGAGTTGTTATTTTTTCTTTAGTACCAATTCCCAATTCCCTATACTTAGGCTACGCGAGCGTACAATTTTCCAATTCCCTATATTTCGGCTACGCGAGCGTACAAGTTCCCAATTCCCTATACTTAGACTATGCGAGCGTACAAGTTCCCAGTAACCAATCCTCCGTAACCAATGATGAACAAATTTTTCCAAAAAATGCAGCACCGACTGCTCCTACTCCTAATTTTAAGTACCTTGATTCCAGTATCTCTGGTTGGTTGGTATGGAATTTCTTCTTCAACAGAAGCACTACAAAATTTAGCATTAATAACCCTTAGTGACAGTGTTAATTCCACCGCCAATCAAATGATTAACCAATTTGACAATCTGAGAGCCGATATTTTGTTTCTCCGCAAAACTCCCCCAGTTCAGGGAATGATTAGAGCTAGAGAAGGAAAGGGAGTAGACAAACAAACTAATTCAACTTATAAAGATTGGGTTTATCGAATGCAACTCACATTTTTATCGTTGATGGAAGCCAAGCCCTATTATATGCAATTGCGTTACATAGATAACAGCGGTAAGGAGATCGTGCGCGTAGATTCTGACGGCACAAATCTCCAAGTTATTCCAGATTCTCAACTACAAAATAAAGCAGACGCAGATTACTTTTCGGCAACTATGAAGCTAAAATCAGGAGAAGTCTATGTGTCTTCCTTAAATCTGAATGAGGAAAGGGGGAAAATAGAAATTCCTTACAAGCCAACCATTCGCTACGCCACTCCAATTTTTAATGCCAAAGGACAAAGACAAGGCTTTGTCATTACGAATGCTCTGGGTAGCACTTTGCTCGATATGGTTAAAAATTTTAATCCTGAACTATCAGACCAATCTTTTATCTTAAATCAAGATGGGTATTATCTGGCTCATCCCAATCCTCAAAAAGCATGGGGATTGGAACTCAAAACTAAGGAAAATGTCAAAAATGATTATTCAGGAGACATTGTTGCTAAAATACTCTCAGGTGGCAAGGGAAATATTGACAAGACGGATCTAGTGATTAGCTATAATACAGTTTTTCCCAGCCAGGAAAATAAAAATAAATTTTTAGTAATTGTGGATACTTCACCCAAAAGGTTGCTATTTTCTTCTATTGATTCTCTTCAGAAAATAGCAGCGTTTATTGCTATTGTTTCCCTGGCTGTGGTGCTGGGATTTGGCTGGTTTTTTTTGCAACAGATTGTTGCTCTCATTCGGGGGTTGATTTACCAAATATCGTCATTTTCACTGCAAATAGAATCTAATATGAATCGGCAAGAGCAAATAGCAGATCGGCAATTTGTCTCTGTCAATCAAACAACTATAACTCTAGAAAATTTGGGCAGATCTTCTCAGCAAACAGCCGAGCAAGCTGAGTCTGTTGCCGCTGCCGCTCGCCAAGCTTTAAATCTCGCCGAAGAAGGTACTAAAAAGGTAGATCAAACTCTCAATCAAATGCTGAATCTTAGAGAAGCTGTGGTGGCAATTTCTAAGCAAAATCATCGACTCGACGACAGCACGAGTCAGATTGGCAATATATCGACTCTCGCAAGTTTGGTTAGCGATTTAGCCAGCCAAACTAATATGCTGGCTCTCAACGCTGCTGTTGAAGCAGTCAGAGCCGGTGAGTACGGTAAAGGTTTTGCGGTGGTAGCAAGCGAAATTCGTAAGTTAGCAGATGAAAGCCAACAAGCAGCACAAAAGATTAATGGTATTGTTCCAGAAATTAAGGGCGCGATCGACTCTACGGTGAAAGCAACTGAAGATAGTCGCAAAACGGTTGCAGAAGGGGTGAAAACAGCACAAGATACGGCCGAAGCTTTTACGGGTGTGAGGGAAGCTTGCAATCTGGTGTTTGCTAGCAACCAGCAAATTTCTTTTAATGTTAAACAGCAGGCGAGCGCAATTCAGCAAGTAGGTGATGCCATGAGTTCTATGAAGGAATCCGCGTCTCAAACAGTCAGCGGCATTAATCAAGTTAAAATCGGTACTCAACAACTCACAGAAGCTGCATTTAATCTTAAAAAAGTAGTGTAGTCAGTAGTCAGTAGTCATTAGTCAGTAGTCAGTAGTCATTAGTCATTAGTCATTAGTCATTAGTCATTAGTCATTAGTCATTAGCGAGCGACTGAGTAGTCAAGAGAATTATCATTACCAATTACCCATGAGCAATGCTCAATTACCTATTACTCAAAAACATATATGATGATTGAAGATCAAGAACTTCGAGATGTATTTAAAGTCGCTAGTCAAGAACACTTACAGAAACTAGATGACGGATTGCTGTACTTAGAACAACATCCAGACGACTTCGCTAAGTTAGAACAATTGTTGCGGGAAACCCATTCTCTTAAAGGTGATGCTGGGATGCTGGGAGTAAAAAATGTAGCATCTTTAGCTCATCAAATGGAGCATATTTTGGGAGGTGTCAAGCGGGGAGAAACTCCACTAAATTCAGATATTAGCGATCGACTTTCGCAAGGTTTAGAGGCCATCCGCAAACTCGTTAACGAAGCCGTTACCGGCCAAGATTCCGGCATTAATACATTTTATATCCTCGCTAGCATGATGGGTGCTTCTAGTCAGTTACAGCCACAGGCGGCCGCCTCAATAGTAGAGCCATCATCTTCACCAGTACCAGAACAACCGTTGGTAGAACCGCAATTTACTGAGCCTCCTACCCAACAACCAGAAACCAACGTTGAAAATTCAGAAGTCGTTAACTTAGAGAAGAATTCCTCTTTTTTACCCCGACAATCCCAGCCCGAATTTCCACTGCAAGCTCACAACTTGCCTGCACCTTCTGAACCCGCCCCTGCGTCGGCGTCGCAGTCGGCAGTTACTGCATCCTCTACCTCATCTTACCGCATTGAAACCATTCGCGTTGCTACTCAAAATTTAGACGATTTAATGACTCAAGCAGGGGAACTTACTGTCACAAAAACTCGGCTAGGACACCGAGTTGCAGAGCTCGAACAAATTACAACTTTGTGGGAAGAGTGGAGCCGAGAATATTTTGTAACGAGCTTGACTCTCGATCGGATGCAAATAGATGAAAACGGTATTAAAGCCAACGGTAAATTTAGCCAATTGCAGGATTACTATCAACGTACAGAAGAACGTTTAGAACGTCTCGGAACTTTAGTCAACCGCTTGAGAAATCGAGTTTATGAAGATACTGCCAGACTCGAATTAATCGCTGAGGCATTAGAATCAGGAATTCGCACTCTGAGACTGCTGCCTTTGTCTACTATTTTTAATTTATTTCCTCGAACTGTTCGAGACTTAGCGAAACGGGAAGGTAAAGAAGTTGCCTTAGTGATTGAAGGAGGCGAAACTACAGCCGATAAACGCATTTTAGAGGAAATGAAAGACCCTTTAATGCACATGATTAGAAATGCGATCGACCACGGTATTGAAACTGTTGAGGAGCGGAAACAACTAGGTAAACCTCCCGTGGCTACTCTCCGAATCAAAGGCTATAATATTGCTAGCAATATTATTATTGAAGTTGCTGATGATGGTCGGGGACTAAATCTAGAGAGCATTAAACAAACGGCTGTCAAACGTAATCTTTGTACGCTTGAACAACTGGCAGAAATGACAGAAAATCAAGTACAATCTTTAATTTTTACTCCGGGTTTTTCGACAAAAAAATTTGTTACCGAAGTTTCGGGGCGCGGGGTGGGTTTAGATGTAGTTCGCACTAATGTTGAAGCCCTAAAAGGTAGTATTCAAGTAGAGTCTTTGCCGGGAAAAGGATGCACTTTGAGGCTGCAAATCAGCACATCTTTAGCTACAGCAAATGTATTAATTGTCGTAGTTGAAGACATTCCTTATGCTCTGCCAGTCGAGTTTGTAGACACGGCACAACAGGTGTCTCCGTCTGATATATTTGCTATAGAAGGTAAGGAAACTATACTTTCAAAGGGTCAGCCTCTGTCAGTTGCTCATCTGACAGATTTACTAGAATTAAACACTAGACAAGGCTGGCAAAAGAATCGGTATTTGAGACAGGAAACCGGGAGTGAAAGTCTGATAAAAAATCAAAAATACTTCGTAAATTCCACTTCAAAAATGCCTTGTATTGTTTTGAAAGTCGGGGAGGAAAGATTGGGATTATTTGTAGATGCTTTGATAGACGAACAGGATGTGGTGATGAAACCTCAAAGTCAATTGCTGAAACGGGTGCGAAATGTTTCGGGTGCCACCATTCTCGCTACTGGGGAAGTTTGTATGGTACTCAATCCCCACGATTTGATAAAATCTGTACGCCAGCAAGTTTCGTCTCGTGGGGTTGGGAGTGCGCGATCGCAACTTGAGACTGCCAGCAGAAAACAAGTTATACTATTAGCAGAAGACTCGATCGCCACGCGCACTCAAGAAAAACGCATCCTGGAAGGTGCGGGTTACGAAGTTGTGACTGCGGTAGACGGATTGGATGCTTTCCATAAATTGAAAACTCGCGATTTTGATGCTGTGATTTCTGACATACAAATGCCAAATTTAGACGGCTTGGCCCTGACTATTAAGATTCGGGAGCAAAAAGAATACAGTGAGTTGCCGATAATTTTAGTGACATCTTTGGCATCGGATGAAGATAAAAAAAGAGGTGCTGATGCGGGGGCAAATGCTTATATTCCTAAAGGTACTTTCAATCAAGATGTGCTGGTAGAGACACTAAAAAGGTTAGTGTAGTCATTAGTCATTAGTCATTAGTCATTAGTCATTAGTTATTAGCTATTTGTTATTTACTACCAATTAGCAAGGCCCAATGCCCTGTGTCTAGTGAAAAATTCCCCGTGCATGGATGCCGAATTTATCATTTCCCGTTCCCCATTCCCCATTTCCCAGCAAACTGATGTTATCGCCCATTAAACTATTGTTAGTTGAAGATTCTCCAGTAGTTACGCTCGTCCTCAAACGAATTTTTGAGTCCTCGCCAGACATCCAAGTTGTAGGAACCGCTTGCAACGGATTAGAAGGACTAGAATTAATCCCCAAACTTCAGCCCCAAGTAATCTGTACGGATTTGAACATGGTACCAATGAACGGGTTAGAATTTACGGAAGAAGTAATGAAGAAATATCCGCTACCAATTTTAGTAATTAGTGCTTCAGTGCAAGCGAATGATACTCAGAATGTATTTCAACTGTTAAAGGCTGGTGCATTGGATGTTTTTCCGAAACCGATTGGCGGGTTGGTATCTGATTACGCTCGCCTCGCCAATCAATTAATAGCTAAAGTTAAAATCCTCTCAGGAGTTAAAGTATTTACACGGCATCAAAAAAAGATGCCAACAGAATATAATAATAATCAAGTTGTAAAAATCAACCAAGCACCAGTTGCTAATTACAAGTTCTCCAACGAAAATGTTAAATCTCCAACTATTAAAGTATTGGCTATAGGGGCTTCAACAGGGGGACCGCAAGCACTGTACACGATTATTTCTAAACTTCCGGCTAGTTTTCCAGTGCCTATAATTTGTGTCCAGCACATCAGTGAAGGTTTTTTGCAAGGATTAGTTGATTGGCTGGGTAATGAATCGAAACTGCCTGTTAAGATAGCTTCTTTTGGGGAATTGCCACAAGCAGGGACTGTTTATTTCCCGCCGGAAAAACGTCATTTAGAATTGGACTCTCAAGGGCGATTTGTTTATTCAGAATCGGCTCATGTCGCGGGACACTGCCCTTCTGTAACGGTGACATTTAAGTCGGTAGCTAATTTTTATAGTCGGGCAGCAGCGGGGGTTTTGCTGACAGGAATGGGTAGAGATGGTGCTGACGGAATGTTGGCTATCGCCACACAAGGGGGGTTGACAATCGCCCAAGACGAAGCTAGCTGCATTGTCTTCGGAATGCCCAAGGAGGCGATCGCCCTCGGTGCCGCCCAATATGTTCTACCTGTCAGTGCGATCGCTCCCCTACTCCTGGCTAAATTAAAAATTTAGGACTTAAGCTGAAGTGCATTTAAATTGTAGAGTCAAATTTAAGAAAAGTCTTGTGGGGTGGGCGTCTCGCCCGCCCAAAAAATACAATTTAGATGCCCAACAGCTTACCTCGCAAATAGTGCAGAATACCCCGCCCCCCGACTTGTTAAAGAAGTCGAGGATCAGAGAGCGCGAGCCAAACTTTTTACTTCATTAATTACTCAAATTACTTCATTAATTACTCAAAACTGATTTTTTTTATTCCGATTATTTGATTTTGATAAACTTACCAATTACCTCGCGTAACTTATCAGCATCAAAAGGCTTAGTTAAATACTCTGTTGCTCCCGCCAAACGCCCCTGTACCTTATCAAAGGCTCCATCTCGCGCTGTCAGCATTACGATCGGCAAATTCTGAAACTGAGGCAAGCTCCGCACCGTGCGGCAGAGTTCCAATCCGTCAATACCAGGCATCGAAACATCGAGCAACAAAACCGAAATTTGTTCGTGATAAATCGTTGACAAAGCATCCACTGCATTGTCGGTTACGAGAACTCGAAACTCTTTGCTTAAGGCCTGTTTAACAAGTCCTTGCATCACGACGCTATCATCAACTGCCAAAATAGTTGGTACTTGACTGCTACTTGCAGACATATTCTTCTCCCTGTTTATTTATAGTTGTTGAAAATACCAAACATAATTCCCGCCGTCATTTTTTGAGAGTTGTCTCTGTGCAATAATTGTCAACCCCGTTGGAGCGTTAGTTGAAACTTTAGCCCGGTTTTTTTTACCTCAAGCCCAAAAAAAGGGATTGGGAGAGTGGTCGATCGGCAATTACAACAGTTGCAAAATGTGCATCCGGGCCCATAAACCCTAAAAGGTCGAGTTTGAACAACTCTTGTTACAAAGTTTAACATCTTACCAATCTTTTGTAATTCATCTCCTAACTGTAGTTGAACGGTCGGAATCGGCACAGCTCGGTAAAGGACACTGGTATTGTGGCACAAACCCCTGATTTAAATCTACCAGCAAGCCAGCTACCCACGATTAGACAAGTCTGTTAAAATACAATTAAACTGATTAAAAAATTAAAGGTAAGCAATAGTCATATATTTGGGAAAGCGGCTTCCTCCCAACAGAGGCTCTTAGATTTAGAGAGCCGGAGGTATTCAAAAGCATAGTCAACTGGAAGTATAATTTATATAGTCTTAGATCTGGGGTGCTCTAACTCCCATAACCCAAAAGTTTCCAGATCAGTCAAGAGGTTAGTCGGAATTTGGCGCAAGCAGCCTGCGCCGAATTTGCGCCCACAGTCTCCCATCACACAATTCATAGCTTGTTTTTCTCGAAAGTATTGAGAAGGGCGGTTGCCAGCAACTAGACGGGCAGTTACACATGATGAAAGCACCCTTGCCTCTTGATAAAAAAGTGTTCAAGCTCCATAACATTGACTTGTATCAGCTTCTCGGCTCTGCTCCAGACGCTTGCTTGGACAATTTGGTAGGTTTGGCAGCTCAGCTTAGCCGAACTCCTATTGCTTTCTTGAGCTTGATTGACGGAAACCGCCACTGGTTGAAGTCGCAGCTAGGTATCGATCGAACTTTGGCCCACCGTTACCTGAATTTTTGCGCTCGCGCCCTGGATCAAATTCCCGAAGAGTTCGCAGTCGGCTCAAACTCAAACTCGGAATTTGACCGGGCAATTCCCCTGCAAAAACCGCCAGTTGCTCCCGAATTGGCGATCGAACTCCCTATAAATTCCTTTAAAGGACTGCCTGCAGCCATTGTTCGAGACGCTTCCACAGATGTGAGATTTGGCGAGCATCCGCTGATCGTTTTCTACCCCTTCGTGAAATTTTACGCCGGAATCCCAGTTGTTAGCTCAGATGGGCAGGTGCTGGGAGTGCTATCCGTCATGGACTCGGTGCCGCGAGACTTGACAAAAGAAACGATAGAAGCTCTCCAAGCTTTAAGTCGGCAAGTTGCGAGTTTGGTGGAGCTGCGCTGGCAATTAGTCAAAGCCCAGAAACAGTTGCCAGAGGTAGAAGATATCAGCTCGAACAGCCAGCAAATCTCGGAGTTAGTTCCTGGCTCTAACCGATCGAGCTGGTATGCGGTACATACGCCACAGAGTAGCAGGACAATATACGGAACAAAAAAGCTCCCGACGCTGGGGGAAACAGGCAAATCTCAATATGGGTGGGAAGCTTCAGCGGGCATCGGGCGCGCGGACGATACCCAACAAATCCGAGAAATCGTTGCCGGCCCCCGCGACACCTCGGATCGCCAACTAACGGCAGCATCCCTACAAGAGCGAGCTCGCTTGGGAACCCTGCAAGCTAAAGTCGGTGCAGCCCTCGGACAAGGCGGGAAAATATCGGTCATCCTCAACCGCTGCACCGAGGCAATGGTAGAGTACCTAGACGCCACAGGGGTGAGCATCTGGACTTTCAACCCGCAGACAGAGCGGTTAGAATTGCAGGCCAATTCAGGACTTAGCAGCCAAGAGTGGGCACGGGAAATAGAAGATTGGGTGCGAACAGAAGCCGGAAACCTCCAAACGGCTCCTGTGTGCCTACTGTCGAACCCGTCTCTCTGCGCCGCCTATCCGCTGATTGTGGAGGATCGGTTGGTGGGAGTGATGGCTCTGTGCAGTAACGCTTTGGCAAGCGAGGGAGCGCTAGAAGTTCTGGGCTGCATGGCTAACGCCATCGCCGTGGCGATCGATCGCGTCACTGCCCGAGAAGAATTGTTGAGCCGCCGCGAAGCCCTGCTCTTCGGCCTCGCCAGCCAGATGCGGAATTCCCTCGATCTCGACAAAATTTTAGATACGGCTGTCAACGAAATTCGCAGCTTGTTGCAGGTTGACCAGTGCTACTTTTTGTGGTATTCCATCTCGCGAGACGGGCAGCCAAGCTTTGCAATCACCCACGAAGCGGCAAATCCCGAACTGAAAGACCGACTTACAGAATACCCGATCGAACAAGTAACCCTGCTGGCCGAGAAAATTAGCCACCGCCAAACGCTCCGGCTCGGCGACACTGCCACAGCACTGTGCATCGAACCGCCCACGCGAGCTTTTTTGAGCAGTATCGGGATTGTTTCTAACCTGCTGCTGCCTGTCAAGACTCGCTCCGGTCAAATGGGTGCTGTAGTTTGTAACCATTACAGCAGCCACCGTTCTTGGGCGACGAGCGAAGTGGAATTGCTGCAAGCGGTGGTGGATCAATTGGCGATCGCGATCGACCAAGCCGAACTCTACGCCCAAACCCGGGCGGCAGCCTTAGCAGCTCAAACTCAAGCCCGCCAACTGACGGAAACATTGCAGCAGTTGCAGCAGAAAGAAGCTCAGCTCATCCAAAACGAAAAAATGTCCTCTCTCGGTCAAATGGTCGCCGGCGTCGCCCATGAAATTAACAATCCGGTTAATTTTATTTACGGCAACTTGACTTATTGCAAGCAGTACATGAAAAATCTGCTGGATTTGCTGCACTTGTATCAAAAGCACTACCCCGAGCCTTGCCCCGAAATACTCGACAAAAACGAAGAAATCGATGTTGAGTTCATAGTGCCGGATTTGCTGAAAATTCTGTCTTCAATAGAGATGGGAACTGAACGCATCCGCCAAATTGTCCTGTCTCTGCGGAACTTCGCACGGCACGACGAAGCCGAGATGAAGCCGGTGGACATTCACGAAGGGATTGACAGCACGCTGCTGATTTTGCAGAGTCGCTTGAAGTCAAACGGGCTAGTGCCGGGAATTGAGGTAATTAAAGACTACGGCAACTTGCCGAAGGTAGAGTGCTATCCCGGACAGCTCAACCAAGTATTTATGAATATTTTGGCGAATGCGATCGACTCTTTGGAAAATCAGCCTCCGCCCAAGACGATCAAAATCTCGACGGCGGTGGTGAACCCAGACTCGGAGGCTGATGAGTCAGGAAAGTCGAGGGGTCAAGTTGTGGTGATTCGGATTCAAGACAGCGGGCCCGGATTGCCCGAAAAAGCTAAATGCCACTTGTTTGACCCTTTCTTTACCACTAAACCTGTAGGCAAGGGTACGGGGCTCGGCTTGTCTATCAGCTACCAGATAGTGGTGGAAAAACACGGAGGAAGTTTGAAGTGTATCTCGGAACCGGGACAGGGAGCGGATTTCAGGATTGAAATCCCCGTAGCTCGCCCCCCTGCGAGCAAAGCATAAACCTGCAGGCGACGGGTTCCAAAAACATTTTTTAAATTTTATTGTCAAAATGCTTGACAGATTCCCGTGTCTGGGTGTTACTATATTAAATGTTGAGACGTTGGGGCGTCGCCAAGTGGTAAGGCAGCTGGTTTTGGTCCAGCCATTCAGAGGTTCGAATCCTTTCGCCCCAGTTAAATTGTATCCAGTAAATCAATTGTTAAACTCACCGTTTAGAGTTAGCGCTTGGCAGACGAGAGAAAAACGACTTCATTACGACAAACTTAATTAGCACTTGCTCATATCATGTCTGATCGAGTGACCGTGATTAAAAGGGCGGGTTTTTGAGATTGTCAATTATTGGCAGATATTTTTCGTGAACCCGCCCTTACCCTATTAAGGGTAATGGGCCGGACATAGTATCATAGGATATCAGAAACCGGATTTATTTATGCGGGTTTTAGCTAACCTAAAAGCATAGAGTTGTGGTCAAAAAATTGTTTTTTTTGGCCGCCAGTACCCATTTTTCGCAGAAACAGTTGTTTGTGCATAATCTCACTTCTGACCGCGCCGGAATTGTAAAATCGAGTCAACATTCAACACTCATATCAAATCCGGTTGCATTGGAATGATTAAACCGCTGTTGACGCAGAGAAAACAGAGGAAGAGAACAGAGAGACGAATAATTCCGATGCTACCCGATTGCATCTAACCATCATTCAGTTTTTCGACTAACAGTCAACAGTCAACAGTCAACAGGCACTACTCCATATCACTGCAAAGTGCTGGGGCCACGATCGTTTAGCCGATCGAAAACGTATCGGGAAATTGCAGGAAATGCTGTTTCGTCCTTGGAATAAGCAGGATCGTCTGCGAAAACAACTAAGATATAAATGGCGCGATCGTCTAAAGTTCTCACAAATGCCGCTTCGCTGCGGGATTTGGAAGTATAGCCTACTTTGGAACCAAAATAAATATTAGGTGGTAAAGATTCGCCGAGAAATCCTTGTATTGAGTTGAGAGGGTCTTTTTTCCAAGCCTTGGGGTCTAAGTCTCTCGTTAGCAAGTAAGCCATTTTGCGGCTGGCGACGCTGGAAACCGCTTGCCTAGTATAGATTTCATATATTAATCTGGCTGCTTGGTCGGTAGTTACTTGATTGCGAATCGGCACAGAAGCATCGCCCCGCAATTGCAAGTCGCGACCGATTGGCCCTTCTTGTCTTAAATAGTATATGGGATAATTTTTGGTGCTTATACGAAGATCATTGTAGCCGGCCGACTGGAAAAATGTGTTAATTTGAGTGCGCTTTTTCAGCCAGGTTTGCAACTCTTCTCCTGCGAGCCTGCCGCCGGATTTTGTATCTGTGATTTTGTCTAAAAGTCGGCTGGCAGCATCGTTATTGGAGACGCGCATCATTTGTTCTAGGTCGTTTTTAAAGGCAGATTCTCTTTGCGTAATGATGCCTTTTTCTATGGCTGAGTAGAACGCTGCCATCCAAAATAACTTGGCAACGCTAGCGGGAAATCGGAGAGTTTGATTTTGATATCCAGCAAAGGTGTGACTTTGGGAATTGCTGACATCAAATAGGGTAATTGATAGCCGTTCTGCGGGCAGTCCTTTGCTGGTTGCAATTTTCACAGATTCATCAACAATCCCTTGCAATTCTTGAGAGTAAACTGGATTGGGAGGTGTTTTGATGTTGTAGCTAAAGGTAGGCTCGCTTTGACGATCGGCTAAATTTTCCGATGGTTCAATTGTCGGAGGCGAGAGTGTTTCTTGAGGCGAGACGGCCTGTTGAGGCAATATGACTGGCGGTTCTGGGGCACGGCGAATTCTGAACGGTATTGTGACAATCCAACCGATCGCGATCGCCCCGGCAATTAAACACAAAATGTTACGGTATTTTAGCCGAGAAAATTTCGTCCTCACTCGGCGACGAGATGGCACTGGGCCTTCGCTGCTTTGGCGTCGGCGTCCGACGGGGCGCTGGCTGCTTTGGCGTCGGGATTGGATTAGACCTGTTGCATGAATCTTTGCTTGATCGGTCAACCGCAGATACAAGGCAGATGAACGCAGATTAACCCAGATAATTCCCAGAATTGAGAGCGACTTTTGCAAGAGGTCTATGGGGCGTCGGGTCGGGATTGGGCGACGACGAGATAGCACCGGGCGCTCGGTGCTTTGGCGTCGGGACTGGAATGGGCGCTCGGTGCTTTGGCGTCGGGACTCGATTGGGGGTTGCGGCCCGATGGGGCGGCGTCGGCGTTCTACTTGCATTACAGTTTTGTGCTATCAAACTCGCACGATCAGTTTATAATAGGGCGGCATCTAAATGACAAGTGTATCGATCTAGTCCGCTGTTGCCAAGTTTATCTGTCTACTAGGCTGATTGAGAATTCTAGTAATTGTAAAATTTTCAGGATAGCACTGAGTTGAAGCAAAATCCTTTGAAAAACATGAGAAATTTTTGGAGTCTGGCTGTTTTGGGATTTGCGATCGTCGGCGTGAATAATTCTTTGATACCTGATGTTTGGGCATTTCAGTCTCAATCTGCAGCGGGATATGTTGTCGATCGACAAACAGCAGGACAGGGCGCGGATGTAGCGTTTTCCTTGACGGGAGAAAGCGAAAATCGGGAAGTAACAAACAAGCAAACTGTTTCCAGTTTTCCGAGTATGTTGTGGGACTTCAACAATTTAGCGGAAATTTCCTATTCCGAATTGCTGAAAGTGCTGGCGAGACGACCAGACTCAAATAATTCAAATAACACGGAGAGAGAAACCGCTGCACAACCTGAAGACATAGCACGTTTTGAACAGGTTGTACAGTATGCAAAACAACAAAATTTGCACGATCGCTCGATGGGAGAAATCGTCCAGGCAATCGCCAATAATTTCCTAGGGAAGCCCTACGCCGCTGGTTTGCTGGACAAATCCGGCGAAGAAAAGTTGATCGTAACTTTGAATAAATTTGATTGCGTTTTATTTGTAGAAACCGTTTTGGCGATCGCCAGGGGCGTAGCAGTACAAGATTACGACTATCAAAATTTTGTAAATCGCATAGAAGAACAGCGGTATTTAAACGGTAAAATCAACGGTTATTGCAGCAGATTGCACTATTTTTCCGAATGGATTAACGACAATCAAAAACGGCAAACTGTGGAAAATATCACGGCTGAATTAGGGGGAGTACCCATGAATAAAACACTAAATTTCATGAGTCAGCACCGCAGCAGTTACCCGCAAATGGTCAAAGACGAAACGACTTATCAGTGCATAGTCAGCCAAGAAGCAGAGTTAGCCAAAACTACTGTTAATTACATCCCCACAAATCAGATAAAAAGTGTTTATTCTCAGTTAAAACCAGGGGATATTGTAGCGGTAGCCACGGATGTTAAAGGATTGGATGTCACCCACACCGGTTTAGTATACCGCAATGCTGACGGCAATATGGGTTTAATTCACGCTTCGCCGGCTGGGGAGGTGACAGTTGCTTACGACTTGCAGAGATATATTAGCAGAGTCGAAAGTGCGATCGGCATTGTAGTCGCTAGGGCAAAAACACCTAATTAAATTGGTTTGTACTCCTAGGGTGTATCAGCTTGCATTATTTTAGCTAAAAATTCCACTTTTCTGTGCTGACACACCCTACAAACTAAAGAAACCGGATTTTTTGCTGAATTTGCGGGTGACAAGGCGTCTTTTTGTAAAAAAACCCGGTTTCTGGGCCCCCATGCGTAAGCCTCCAATCATATCGTTTCCGGTTGCATCGGAATAATAAAATCGAGTCAACAGTTAACACTCAACCATTGAGTTTTTCCACCCCTCCTTCTACAGTCAACAGTCAACAGTCAACAGTCAACAATCATAAAGAGTGCAACCGGAATTGATATCAATTGACAATTTCGCTGCGAGATACCTTACTCTTTCTAGCAGGATTTGGCGTTAATTCCGGCGGCGAAACTTGAACACTTCCCCACTCATTCAAAAAGCTTTTCAGCAAAACCTCTTGCTGAGTGCGAAATGTCTCGACATTTGCCCCTCCATTCATAATCACAAACCACACAGTTTCTTGTTTTTGAGTTGGCAGCGCTCCGCCCAAAGCGCTAACATTATCCAAGGTGCCAGATTTGACTACTGCTAATTTTGGAAGCGCCCGTTCTGCCAGTATTCCTTCATCTTTTCCAACTACAGTTAAGACATCAGCAACTGTCATGCTGTAAGGTTCAAGATAGCGTTCTAAAGCTAGAAATAGCGCGCAAGCAGCCCGTGGAGAAATGAGATTTTCTTCGCTCAATCCCGAACCGTTGACGAGTTGAATTTCTGCGGGAGGAACTCCGGTTGCTGCTGCTGCTTTTTGCGCGACTGTTTTAGCGCCACCGACAGTATCAGCTAGCATATCTGCCATGAGATTGTTGCTGTACTGATTCATTTTTTTGATCAGTTCGGCGAGGGGCAAAGAATAATGTTTGACTAAAGGCTGCACGTCATTGGGAGGTGCTGACAAAACTTTTACAGTACCATCAATTGCTATTTGGGGTTTGGGCGTATTGGGAGGCAGTGTTTGATACTGGGCAGCGGCTTCGCTGGGCCAGATTTGACTGTTCAATCCTTGTTTGAGCAATTCTCCCGATTTGAGGGGATCAAGTTCAAAGTTCATGTAAAACTTATCGACAATTATCAAATTGCCACTGACTCGCTTGATGCCTTTTTGATTTAAGGCGTTACCGAGGGCGATCGCCTCTTCCCAAACAAACAACGGATCTTCGCTTCCGCCCACAATTAAATCGCCTTTTAATACGCCGTTTTCAATTTTTCCCGTTGTACCAATTAAGGTAATAAATTGATGTTCCGGCCCGAATTGTTGCAGCGCTACGAGAGATGTTGCTACTTTGGTAATAGAAGCGGCTGACAGAGGAACGGTACCTTGATGATTGGCTAGCAAAGTATTGCCAGATTGCATCCAGACGCCTTGGTTTTCTTTGGCAAAACCTTGGGCGGCTAAGCCGTTGAGATATTGCTGGATTTTGGTATTTGTGGGGGTTTCGGGATTGGTAGCAGAGACTATTAAGGGCTGAGGCTGACTTGGTTTAACTGGCGGCGGGGAAGATTCAGCTACAGGAGAGGGAGATGCAAGTTGAGGTGATTCAGTAGCTGCACATCCGGCAATAATTGTGAGAAGGGCGATCGAACTCGCAGCAGTCAAGTAGCGGTTTTTCAGCATTACTTTAATTTTTTTCATCATAATGTACGATCGTCTGTTCGGCACGCCCGATGGAAAGTTTAGCATTCTTCTCGCGCGTGGGGCGAGCCTCCGGATCTGCATTACCAAACTCCCGAACCGCTAAAATTGCCTATCTTCTTCCTTCTCCATCTTTCTTCGCGCACTTCGCGTCTTCGCGGTTCGTTAAATATATCTCCTTGAAATGCTTCGGAAACCCATCTTCAGCGCCTGGGGCCTTCACCCCAGGCCGATCGCTCTCACAAATTTTCGATAAACTGGTTTATCAAAAAACTGGGTTGAAAACCCCGTCCTTCTAGGACGGCTTTAATTGTAACTTTTCATTACGCCATACTCCGTTTTGTGCTGATTGCGGTAGCATAAGAGTGGAGGTAGAGCCATGCTCGTTTTTGAGTTTAAATCTTACGGAAAATCAAGTCAGTTCAAAGCAGTAGACGAAGCAATTCGTACCGCTCAATTTGTCCGCAATAGCTGTTTGCGCTATTGGATGGACAATCCCAAAAAGAACAAATACGACTTGAATAAATATTGTGCTGTACTGGCAGCTACGTTTCCGTTTGCTGACGAACTCAACTCAATGGCAAGACAATCAAGTGCTGAACGTGCTTGGGCAGCTATCTCCCGATTTTACGAAAACTGCAAGAAGAAGATTCCTGGTAAAAAAGGGTATCCAAAGTTCCAGCGAGACTGTCGCTCGGTAGAGTACAAGTCAACCGGATGGAAGGTTGCAGATGACAGAAAGTCGATAACTTTCACGGATAAAAAAGGAATTGGCAAACTCAAACTCAAAGGCACACGCGACCTGCATTTTTACCAAATCAACCAAATAAAACGGGTTCGATTGGTAAAACGTGCGGATGGTGTGTACGTCCAGTTCTGTATTGATGTTGACCGAAAGGAAAATACAGCGCCGACAGGTAATACTATTGGATTGGATGTCGGGCTAAAAGAATATTACACCGATTCAAACGGAATCAAGGTTGAAAATCCGGCGTTGCTGAATCAAGGTATGAATACCCCAGGAATGGGAATATCGTCAAACTTCAAGTAATGTATTAATAACTTA